>NZ_JAMXOT010000430.1 GCF_024220515.1 Oscillatoria sp. HE19RPO | reverse complement strand
TAACTCCTGGGGAAAGAGACGACTAAAGTCGTCACTACGAACGAAGAGAACAACCCGTTTCCCCGTTTGTAGTAACGACTTCAGTCGTTCTCCCCTCTTAACTCCTGGGGAAAGAGACGACTAAAGTCGTCACTACGAACAAACAGAAGAAACCCTTCCCCCGTTTGTAGTAACGACTTCAGTCGTTCTCCCCTCTGACTCCTGGGAAAGAGACGACTAAAGTCGTCACTACGAACAAACAGAAGAAACCCTTCCCCCGTTTGTAGTAACGACTTCAGTCGTTCTCCCCTCTTAACTCCTGGGGAAAGAGACGACTAAAGTCGTCACTACGAACGAAGAGAACAACCCGTTTCCCCGTTTGTAGTAACGACTTCAGTCGTTCTCCCCTCTGAGTGTTGGAAAAGAGACGACGGAGCTCGTCACTACGAACAAACAGAAGAAACCCTTCCCCCGTTTGTAGTAACGACTTCAGTCGTTATCCCCTCTGCGATTCACAACAAAGACTTCAAAGCATAAACCACCTCTTGTTGCTGTTCCTCAGATAACTCAGGGAACATGGGTAGAGAGAGAACCTCCCGAGACGCTTGTTCAGCGATCGCCAAGTCACCCAAGGCATACCCCAACTCTTGATAAATCGGCTGTAAATGCAGCGCCAGCGGATAATAAACCGTCGCTGCAATCCCCGCCTCATTTAACTGCTGCTGAAGCCAGTCGCGCCGTTGACTATTTTTTTCTTGACTTTTTACCCGAATTGTGTATTGATTCCAAACCCCTTGACCTCCGGGTAATTCCTGCGGGGGGATAATTCCCGCCAGAGGTGTGAGGAGGCGGTGATAATTTTGAGCGATCGCCCGTCGGCGATCGTTCCAAAAATCCAGATGGCGTAACTTAATCTGAAGAATCGCCGCCTGTAGCGCATCGAGACGGCTATTAATTCCCACAGATTCATGATAATAACGCCCACTGGCCCCATGCTCTTTTAAGACCCGCATTTGAGCCGCGATCGCCGGGTCATTGGTCGTGACTGCACCGCCATCGCCAAAGGCCCCTAAATTCTTCGTGGGAAAAAAGCTAAAACAGCCTACATGACCCATACTCCCCACCCGCTGTCCCGCCCAAGTCGCCCCAGTGGATTGGGCACAGTCTTCGATGACGGCGAGATTGTGTTGATTGGCGATCGCCATTAACCGGGTCATTTCCACCGGCTGTCCATAGAGATGCACCAGCAGAATCCCCCGAGTTTTTTCCGTAATCGCCGCTTCTAGGCGTTCCACATCCAAATTAAACGTCTCGGGGACAATATCCACAAAAACCGGCGTTGCACCTACCCGGGAAATCGTTTCACTCGTGGCAAAAAACGTGAAGGGGGTAGTAATGACTTCATCCCCAGGGCCAATATCCAGCGCCCTGAGTGCCAGATATAAGGCATCGGTGCCGGAATTGCAGGAGACGCACTCGGTTGTGCCGATATAGGCGGCAAACTGTTGCTCGAATTCGGCCACAACAGGACCGCCAATATAACGTCCCGAGGCCAACAGTGTTAACACTGAGGCTTCTACTTCTTGGGCGATCGTGCGGTACTGCAAAGAGAGATCCAGGGGGGGGATATGATTCACGCCTCTACACCATAAAATTTTGAGATACAATCAGATTTTGCCAGGGGGAGCAACGCAGAAAATGCCAAACTTTTCAGGCATTTTATAGTTAATGGGCGGTGGAGTACAAGTCATCTTTCCCTAAGCATCAGCAAAACTATCACAAATCAGAACCCTCATGGAGCGCATTGAACTAGATTTTATCGATTTGGGATTGGCCCTGGGATTGATGGGGTTGGCGATCGCGCTATCCGCATGGCAGCGCCTGGGATTAGAGGGCCAATTGGCTTTAGCCAGTGCGCGGACGATGATCCAGTTGCTAATGGTGGGATTTTTCTTAGAAGCGGTGTTTACTTGGAGAAATCCCCTGGCGGTGTTGGCAGTCCTGATGGTGATGCTGACGATTGCTGCAATTGTGGCCCGCAACCGGATTAGTCAAAAGATTCCTCGGCTGTTGCCTTGGGTGTGGGGGTCGATTTTCATTAGTAGTGCCATTACTTTGGTTTACGTTAACTTGTTGGTTCTGCGACAGCCAGAAGCTTGGACCAATCCCCAATATATTATTCCTTTGACCGGGATTGTGTTAGGAAATGCCATGAATAGTGGGGCGATCGCCGGGGAGAGATTTGTAAGTACCCTGAATGCTTCCCCGGTGGAAATTGAAACCCATTTGTGTTTAGGGGCGACTCCTATTCAGGCGATCGCCACCTACCGCAAAGATGCCATTCGCGCCGGACTGATTCCCACAATTAATACCATGATGGTGGTCGGACTGGTGACTCTGCCTGGGATTATTACGGGTCAATTACTCAGCGGCGTTAATCCCCTGAATGCCGCCGCTTATCAAATTTTAATTATGTTTATGCTGGCCTTTGCTTCTCTTTTGAGTACCCTGTTGATTACCAAAGGGATTGCCCGGGAGTTTTTTAACTCAGCGGCACAACTTCAAAAATTTTGAAACCCTGGGCCAATTGGCCTGGAATAGGGCGGTTTCGGGGAATTTATTACCCCCGATAGAGGCGGCTTGGTATAGAGTGCAGTTGGGTCACCCAACCCCTATATGATGTTAGAGGGTTTGGTGACCAAATCCCTACATGAAACAACGATTATTCGTCATTGCAATTTACCCCATTGACAGGGTTCGTCCTAATCTCTTCCTCTAGGAGGAACAAATCATCGCTGTTTTCAAATAAAATTATCAGAGTAAACTCTAAAACTTAGAATAATAGTATTGGACTGAACAAAGCCTGTTGTTGTCTGCTCAAAAACCCTAGAAATTTTGGGGATTCAATTCACAGTGAAGGGCTGGCGAATAAATAGGCAGAAAATCTCGCACTTTTGGGTAATTTCATGAATGACCCAAAATTTCAATTGAGATTATTCTGATTAACCCACTCAACACACCCTATCAACTCCCAAATAAAAAAAACAAACTCAAACACTTTAGATTTTTTATAAACTTACAATCGTTCCATAACATTTTTTATGAGCCCTTACTTAAGCACGTTAGCTCTATCAGCAATGCCAGCGATCGGGAGTTATATAGGCGGACTCCTGTCCGAATTTATTCCACCCTCTAAAGGTAATTTAAGTTTAACCCTTCATGCCGCAGCGGGAATCATCCTGTCTGTCGTTGGAGTTGAAATTATGCCTCAAATGTTAGCCGCCGATCCACCCTGGCTAATTTTTTTGGCCTTTGTTATGGGGGGTGGCTTTTTTATCCTGATGAGAAGAGGGATTAACTATTTCCAAAAACACACGAATAAATCCGAAAAGCAATCTTCAGCCTGGGTGATTTTCTTGGCCGTAGGAGTCGATTTATTTAGCGATGGTTTAATGGTGGGTACAAGTTCAACCATTGCCTTTAGTCTC
This sequence comes from Oscillatoria sp. HE19RPO, assembly GCF_024220515.1. Taxonomy (GTDB): domain Bacteria; phylum Cyanobacteriota; class Cyanobacteriia; order Cyanobacteriales; family Laspinemataceae; genus Laspinema. Next base: position 440 of record NZ_JAMXOT010000430.1, on the reverse strand, counting down.
GCCCTAATGGTTGCGGTAGGTCATATCCTGGCTAATATCCCTACGGGAATTGCAGCAATTTCCAGTTTTAAGCAGATTCAAACATCAGCCCTCTTTCGCCAAATGTTATCGGCTTCCTTTATCTTTCCTCCGGTGATTGGTGCAACCCTGGGATATTGGGTGGTCGTGGGTCAACCGGAACTGATTAAATTTATGCTACTGGCATTCACTGCGGGTATTTTGACTACCATAGTTGTAGAAAACATGGTCCCCGAAGCCACCGAAAATGAAAAAGAAAATTATCAAGAAACACTTTGTTTTGTTGGTGGATTTGCTTTTATCGCACTGATTGGTACTTATTTAGGGTAGGTTTAAAATTGGGAATAAATGCTGTAATTAATAATGGATTTGTTGAGACTTAATCTCTTCTGTTTCTTAGACCTCTTGCAAAAGTCTTTAAA
>NZ_JAMXOT010000429.1 GCF_024220515.1 Oscillatoria sp. HE19RPO | reverse complement strand
CTCAGTGCCTACCTCGATGGTGAGGTGACTGAAACTGAACGTCAGCAAGTGGAAAGCTGGCTCTCCAGTGATGCCTCACTGCGAGATTTACATTCAAAACTCTTAACCCTGCATCAGGAATGGACTGCGCTCCCGGCACCGTCGGAAGCACAACCTGTCGATGCCTTGCTCAATGCGGTATTTAGTCGGATTGACGAAATCGAACAACAAGAAGCCGTCACGCCTCTGGTTGGCGATCGCCCAATTGCCGCTATTCCTGTCGAGCAATTTGAGTTGCTCAGTGCCTACCTCGATGGTGAGGTGACTGAAACTGAACGTCAGCAAGTGGAAAGCTGGCTCTCCAGTGATGCTGCACTGCGTCAGGTCCATTCACGACTCTTAACCCTGCATCAGGAATGGGTTTCCCTCCCGGCACCGATGGAGGCGCAACCTGTAGATGCCTTGCTCAATGGCGTATTTAGTCGGATTGACGAAATCGAACAACAAGAAGCCGTCACGCCTCTGGTTGGCGATCGCGCCGTTGCCGCTATTCCTGCCGAGCAATTTGAGTTACTCAGTGCCTACTTGGATGGTGAGGCAACTCACGCCGAATCTGAACAGGTGGAAAGTTGGCTCTCCAATGATGCTACATTCAGACAGGTCCATTCGAGACTCTTAGCCCTTCGTCAGGAATTCGTCTCCTTACCAGCACCCTTAGAGGCGCAACCAGTCGATGCCTTACTCAATGGAGTCTTTAGTCGCCTTAACCAACTCGAACAATTGGAAGCCAAAATTCCGAGGGTTGGTGAAGGGGAAAATGTCGCAGTTGGGGCAGGGCGATTTGAATTGGTGAGTGCTTATATTGATGGCGAGGCAACTCAGAGCGAACGTCGTCAGGTTCAAGAGTGGCTCGATCGCGATCCCGAGGTGAAACGCCTGTATTTGAACTTGATTAAACTGCGTGAAAGTGTGCAAGTTATGCCTGTTCCTGCGCCGGTGCAACCTGTGCAAGAAACGGTCCAGAACTTGTTCCGACGCCTCGATCGCCAGCGTCAGCGGCGGGTTTTATGGGGTGGCGTGGCGATCGCTGCTTTGGTTTTAGCAGGGCTATCGAGTCTCATCTTCCGCGATCGGACCTACAGTCCTCAAATGGCAACGGTCCCCGCCGAAACCCAAACCCCTTCCGAACGCTTGATGATTGCCTTAAATGGTTCAGTTGTCGAGATTCCGGAAGAGCCAGAAGCCACAGAACCCAAACCCATTGAATCCCGCGCTCTGTTTGTAGAATGATGGAATGATGGGATGCGCTCCATCGGTTGAGTGGGGTGTTTCCACCGGCTGATCAACATCACGAATCTGAAGGTTAATTCGGAAGTGGATTACCCCAGGGTTCAGGTCTCGTTGATGTGAAATGGGCAAAGATAATACAAAGATACCAGAAGATTGGGTGAAAAGAACAAATAAAAAGGGTGTTCCGATCGGCGATCGCCCATAGCTAGAGCTACTCCCTTCACCAAAGGATCAGGCTCAATCTAGCTATGGGCTTTTGCTTGGCATTCTCTCTAGCGCTTCTCAACCCGTTGGAAAATGCTGGAGTGCGAAAAACCCCAGAATGGGTAAGACTGCGGTATAGTTTTAGATCCAAAGGACAAAAAACCAGGTTTCTGCCCTAGATGGGTTACAGAGTAACAGAGATTTTTTCAAGAACGCCGGTTGATCTTCCCTCTCTGAGACTTCTTGCAGAATTGTCTCCAGCCCCCCGGAACTCCCGGAGAGCATGGGGTTGGGGGAATCAATCCGGAATGAAAGCAAGAAATCTACTGTACCCACGCCCTAGAAAAAATCGATGACTGGCATGGACAAAAATGATTTACACTGGCTATAGATATTATTTTTGCCCTAGTTTAATCCGTTAGGGGGATTGCAAAATATAAATCCTCCAAACGTTCAATTGAAAGGAAGGTGTGTGTAGGGGCGCAATGCTTGCGCCCTTAGGGCGCAAGCATTGCG
>NZ_JAMXOT010000428.1 GCF_024220515.1 Oscillatoria sp. HE19RPO | reverse complement strand
GCAATGCTTGCGCCCCTGGGGCGCAAGCATTGCGCCCCTACATTGACGGGGGTACTCCGTTGATCCGTCACTACGAACGAACGTTTTGGAGATTTTATTTTTTGGAGTTCCCTGACTTCAACCCAAGGGACAAAGCAACTGGGTGAGGGGGGAATAATGTAGCTACAAGCCGACGGGGATTAGGGACCCTGGGGAAGTTTAACGGGCGATCGCCCTTTCCCGATCTTTCCTTGTCTAGAAGTCAGGGGGTGTGATATATTAATTGATTGTGCCGAATTAATGGAAGTCCATGCCTAAACTGAAAACCAGAAAGGCTGCTGCCAAGCGCTTTAGAGCCACAGGCAGTGGTAAGATCAAGCGTCGGAAAGCCTACAAAAGCCACCTACTCGAACACAAATCGGCTACTCGCAGAAATCGCTTGTCAAAGAGCGCCCTTGTCAGCGAGCAGGATGAAAAAAACGTGCATTTAATGATGCCGTATTTGTAAAAAGTTAGATGCTCGATTTGTGGCGACAGAAGTCAGACAGCTTCACAGCCCTCGAAGGTCGGATCACCTCTGACTTCCTAGCCCGGTAGCGGGGGTAAAACCCCTCTCCAATCGAGGGAATGGATTGATTGCTCAGATTTGTACAAATAAAGGAAAGTAACCATGACACGGGTAAAACGCGGGAACGTTGCGCGCAACCGCCGCAAAAAGATACTGAAAATGGCCAAGGGATTTCGGGGTTCGCACTCGAAACTGTTCCGGACAGCTAATCAGCAGGTGATGAAAGCCCTGCGGAATTCCTATCGCGATCGCCGCAATCGCAAGCGTGATTTTCGCCGTCTGTGGATCGCCCGGATTAACGCCGCCTCTCGGATGCATGGCATGAGCTACAGTCAGTTGATTGGCAATCTCAAGAAGGCCAATGTTCAGTTGAACCGCAAGATGCTGTCTCAAATGGCAATTTTAGACCCGGCGAGTTTTGCCAAAGTTGTAGAACTGGCCGCTCAAGCCAAATCATAAATGATGATGCAGCCAGAGGGCAAAAGGATCAAGAGTTTGTTGCTTGTTGTTGCCTTTTGCCTTTGGCCCTGGGGTCAAGTTGGGAATGCGGCGGAATGGGCCGAAATTCAGCAACGGGGTCAACTGATTGTGGCGGTGAAGGATAATCTCCGTCCAATGGGATTTCGAGAGGACAGGGGCAATCTGCAAGGCTTTGAAATTGATATTGCGCGACGGTTAGCCCAGGAGTTGCTGGGGAGTCCCGAGGCGGTGGAACTGGTCCCGGTGGAGAATCGCGATCGCCTTGCGGTGGTGATTAACGGTGAAGTAGATCTGGCGATCGCCCGAGTGACGGCAACCCCATCGCGATCGCGGGTGGTTTATTTCAGCCCGCCCTACTACCTAGATGGGGCCAAAATTATCACCCGAGACCCCTTAATCCGTCAACTTTCTGACTTAGCGGGTCAAGCAGTCGCCGTCCTGAATGCCTCCAGCACCATTCCCCTGTTAGAGTTTCGACTTCCCCAAGCCCTGTTAGTCCCCGTAGACTCTTACCAAGAGGCGCAACGGCTGCTAGAATCCGGTGAGGTCCGTGCCTTCGCTGCCGATGCCAGTATTTTGACCGGATGGGTGCAGCAATATCCCCAATACAGACTGCTGCCATTCCAGTTGTCTACTCAACCTCTGGCGGTGGTGATGCCGAAAGGATTGCAATATGCCCAACTGCACTCCCGAGTCAATCAGGCGATCGCCCAGTGGCATCAAGAAGGCTGGTTACAAGAACGGGCCGAATACTGGGGTTTACCCGTGGTAGAAGTCACCCCTGCTCGCCCCTAGAGTGAGGGTCAAAACCTCCTCCCTGAGCACTCAAGATAATCAACTAAACCAGCAGGAGTCCCGCGATCTAATCTTTGATTGAGCGTCGGGAGGAATGCTGGGCAAATTGTGGGGTTCGATACCCCACAATCTGCAAATAGTATATAATTATATACATTGATAAAGTTCACCACTTGAAAAATGAGTCAGGTACTTACGGTCTCTTGTAAATTGATGGTTACACCACAGCAGGTTGAAAAACTTGATGTGGTGCTTGCTGTTTTTGCGAGTTGCTGTGAGTTCGTCAATGACAAAACTCCCGAAAAGCTGACCAATCAGAAGGCAGTCCAGTCTTTAATTTACAAGGAAGCTAGGGCACATTCTGGTCTGTCTGCCCAGATGACCATTCACGCTATCCGGCGCGTTTGTGCGAATCGGAAGGTGGCAAAACAAAAAGGTAGACCCGTTAAAAACTTTGCTCCAACTTCTGCTACCTACGACGTTCGCACCTTCACTTTTAAAGAAGCGGATTGGATGGTTAGCTTGACCATGCTCAAAGGTCGGGAGAAATTCAATCTCCACATCGGTGATTACCAGAAGCGTTTACTCCAAGGGCAAACACCCAAATCGGCAACCCTGGTAAAACGCAATGATGGCAGTTTTTACTTAAACATTCAGCTAGAGTCTGAACCTCCAGCTATCCCCGATCCGGATGATGTGTTGGGAATTGATTTGGGACGCACAGATCTAGTTTGCACATCCAAGGGAGAAAAATTCAGTGGCCAACAAATCACGCAGACTAGAGACAGATACAGCCGTGTAAGGGCTTCGTTGCAACACAAAGCGTCTAAAGGCACAAGGTCAACGCGGCGTCGATGCCGCCAGGTCTTGCAACGGTTAAGTGGACGTGAACGAAGATTCCAAACATGGCTGAACCATACCATCAGCTATCGACTCACCCGTACCGCTAAAGCCTCAAACCAGGCGATTGCACTTGAAGACTTGACGGGCATCAGAGAACGCACGAATGAATTGCCACGCTCTAAGACGGAGCGACGACGTTCTAATAGTTGGGCATTCTATCAGTTGCGTCAATTCTTGACCTACAAAGGGGTGAAATTTGGCGTAGATATCCGGATAGTAGACCCTCGCTACACCTCGAAAACTTGTCATTGCTGCAAAGTAATTGGCAACCGACAAGGTAAGAAATTTGAGTGCCTAAACCTAAAGTGTGGATGGGTCGGCGATGCTGATGAGAATGGAGCGAATAATATCGCAACTTTGGGGGTTATTGTAAACAATCCCAGAGGCTCCGAGGTAATGTCTTGTTCTTTACAAGATGTTATCTTGAGGGCTACCAAAAGCCCGCATCGTACCGCTATAGCGGTCGGTGTCGGGTAGTTTACAATTCTCGGGCAGTTGAATCAGTCAATTAAAACGGCATGAATACCTCTCTTCCCCTTCTTTACCTCTCGATTTTGCTGGGATTACTCGCAGTTGCGGCTTGGGCTGTGGTGCGCCAAGTCCTCAGAACTCGCAAGATTGAACTCAACCTTTCTCGGTTGCAACAGACTCTTTCCAAAGGAAAAGGAACCGCCGAAGAATATTATGAACTCGGCAGTATTTATTTGGATAAGCAACTCTATACCCAAGCCCTGGTGCAGTTCCAAAAGGCTTTAAAATGTAAAGCTCCCATTGATGAGGAAAGTAAAGCGCTCATTTACAATGCTTTAGGGTATAGCTATGCGGCATTGGAGCAGTACGACTTAGGGATTCGGCAATATAAAGACGCCTTAAAGTTTAATCCTGAATATGTCACCGCCTGGAATAATCTCGGGTTTGCTTACGATCGCAAAGGGTTAACCGCTCAAGCCTTAGAAGCCTACGAAAAAGCCCAGGAATTCGACCCGAACAATAAAACCGCCAATAAACGAGTGGCTTCCCTTCGCAAGCGACTGCCAACGGCCACCTCGTAAACGCGGCTAAGTCTAAGGTTAGAGGGGACAGAGGCATGGTTCGCCTTTTCCCCTTTGACAGGGAATTCTAGCACCCTCCTCTTGGGTTGTTCGACTTGTTATTGGGGGATTAGCGAGAGTTTGGAGGATTCACCCAGTCAAGGGCGAAAATATTTTTTTTTATTAAAAAAAACCATACCCTGGAAGGTGTCTTATCAAAAGAGGGTAGGTTATGATCTCCATCAGTACCCTGTAAATTCAGTCCCCGTTAAGGGGAGAGATTAGTTTCACCTTCTTCGGTTTGGAGAATCATTCATGACCAACATACCCTCGAATCATAATCCCCTGTACCGGAACGCCCTTGAGCCCCTTGTGATTGAAGAATCACAACGGCAATTGCGTCAACTCCCCCCGAAAATGCTGGGGTCTCTCAAGCCCGAGCGAGTTTTAGCTCAGGTTGTGGCTTATGCCTTGAATCGACTCCCGGCTTTGTATGCCACAAGCGATCGCGGCTGGCAATTTCAACAACATCAGGCTCAAAAATTAAGGCCCCAAATTGTGATGGCCGTCCGTCAAGGATTTGCGGCGGTTCAACGGGATCCCCTAACCCCGGTTTGGAATGATGCTCCTGAACCGGAACCTGAAGCCTCTGATACTAATGAAAAGCGTGCACAAGCCAGACGCAGGATCGCCTCATACCGCTCTTTTAATGTTTAAAAACCCGAACCATCGCACAGAATAAGTGCTAGATTTTAACATCCTCAATTCCTCAGTGAATTTGTAAAAAGGAAGCGTGTATTCAGTAAAAAGTGAAAACCTGGGGACATTATTGGATTGAGTGGCGATCGGCCTACGGTATAACTTCGCTTACCTCGCCTTAGCTGAATCCATTAGGGTTGGAGCAAAAAATTCCGCTGATGACGAATGGAATCGATTTGTGATTGAAGTGAAATGACTATCCGCAACTCCGGATCAATTTTTGGTGCATCTGAATCCGGCGATCGCGCAGTTTCTCACCCGATGAATCAGGCCAGACACCCCTTTTCCCAATTATCCCCCTTGATCCCAAACGGTTGATACTCTGGACTTAAAAACCCAGTGAACAGGCAACCGAATTTCTACCCAGCGATAGAGGAGAACCTTAGCATCCTAACCATAGCTGTGTGGTATTATAGCAGGAAAGAGACTCGGAACTTTCAGCAGAGATCGGGACTAGATAAAACCCTCTCTCTTCTCAACTGGGGGTAAGCTGTTGCCTGGGTAAAAAATTGGAGATTAGAAAATTATGAACCCCTTGGTTCAAGCGGTTCAAGGCTCTTGGTCGCTCTAATCATCTAGTTTAAATGCAAGGGCAGCAGAGGATGGATAAAGCAGTCGATAAAAATTAGAGTAGCTCTTGGAAATCCATACTTAGCGAAGAGTTGGCCTAAGAATATCCTGAATCATTCCCTTGCCCAATGCAACCGACCTCAAACGTCAGTCAAACAAGTCAGGCCAACCCATCATAAACAGAAAAAGCACTCATGAGATCGGACCTATCCTGGAAATCGGCAGGCTCGCGCCGGACATGGATCCCGTATTTCGTGTTAGTCGTGACGTTGCTGCTGACGGCTCTGGCCTCTTATACGGTTGACCAAACCGCCCAATCTAAAGAGCTGTTGCGGTTCGAGAATGCAATCGAGCGGACCACGGATAGCATTGAGAAGCGGCTGGACACTTACCTGGCCTTACTGCGTGCAGGGAGGGGATTATTTGCAGCGAATCAGACCGTGAGTCGCGAGCAATTCCATCAATTTATTTATAATCTGGAACTGCCGGAACGGTATCCGGGAATCCAGGGAATAGGTTTTTCCGTGCGCGTCGATCCGGAAGAAGCCGAGAGGATCCTGGAGGAAATCCAAACCTACAATCCAGGGCGGTTGGCGATTAGCCCAGAATATGAGCGCTCGGAATATCATGCGATTTTATATCTGGAACCGTTAGATGCTAGGAACCGAGGGGCGCTCGGATATGATATGTTCAGTGAACCCGTGCGTCGAGCGGCAATGGAACGGGCAAGGGATACGGGGATGGCGGCAGCATCTGGTCCGGTGACCTTGGTGCAGGAGATTGAGGAAGATAAACAGGCGGGATTTCTGATCTATCTGCCGATTTATCGCAGTGGCGTCATCCCGCAGAGCGTTGCAGAGCGCCGATCGCAATTGTTGGGTTTTATCTACAGTCCCTTTCGTGCCGATAATCTCCTCCTGGGAATTTTCGCCAAAGAAAAATATCCCACGGTGGATTTTGAAATTTATGACGGAACTGAGCTCAACCCCGAGTTTCTACTGCATTCCTCCCACAAATACCGGGGAAGAAATACCCAATCTCATCGCCCCCGATTTCGAGAATTGCGAACCCTGGATGTGGCGGGACGAACCTGGACGATCGCCTTTGCCTCTACCCCAGAATTCGACCAACTCTCCGGTAAAAACCTGGTTCCTTATATCCTTGCCAGTGGACTAATTATCGCCTTGATCTTATTTCTGCTAACGCGATCGCAAGCCCAAGCACGTTATGCAGCCGAACGAGTTGCCATGCAACTGCGCGCCTCCCAAACCGCCCTGGAGGAAAGCGAATTTCGACTGCGCCGCCTAGTGGATGCCAATATTATCGGCATCATTATTCACGACACCCAAGGCAAAATCGTCGAAGCCAATGATGCCTTCCTCAACCTTTTAGGATACTCCGATACCGACTTGTCCCAAGTGAATTGGTGGGACATGACCCCACTGGAATATCACCCCGCAGATGAAGAGGCGATCGCTCAGATGAAAGCCACCGGCTCTCATCCCCCCTTTGAGAAAGAATATATCCGCAAAGATGGCACCCGCGTTCCCGTCCTCCAAGGTACCGCATATTTGGGCGGGACCGACGAATTGGCCGTCAGTTTCGTCCTGGATCTCAGGGAAAACAAACAAGCCGAGCTTTCTCTGAAAAATTCTGAAACCCGCTTCCGGACGTTAATTGAGCAGTCTCCCTTAAGCACCCAAATTCTCTCTCCCCAGGGTCAGACACTCCAGGTGAACCGCGCCTGGGAAGAACTCTGGGGCATCACCTTAGCCGATCTGGCAGATTACAATATGCTCCAGGATCGGCAACTGGTAGAAAAAGGCATCATGCCTTATATCAAAAAAGCTTTTGAGGGAGAAAGCGTCGCGATTCCCGCAGTCCGGTATGAACTGCATAAAACTTTATCCGAGACGGTTTCAGATCCCACGACAGAACACTGGGTTCAAGCCTATATGTATCCGGTCAAGGATCGCGATGGCAAGATTCGCGAACTGGTAATCGTCCATGAAGATATCACGGAACGCCAGAATTTAGAGGCACAACTGGCAGCGCGTGCCGAACAACTCGCCGAAGCGAATCGCATGAAAGACGAGTTCCTAGCGACCCTCTCTCACGAGTTGCGAACCCCTCTGAATTCTATGCTGGGGTGGAGTCAGTTGTTGCAAATGCGGAAATTAGATCTGACGACTACTGGACGAGCACTGGAAAGCATCGAGCGCAATACCAAGGCCCTGACTCAATTGATTGAGGATTTGTTGGATGTTTCGCGGATGATGACGGGTCAGTTTCGGATTCAACTGCGTCCCGTAGACTTGACTGAACCGATTGAAAATGCGATCGCCTCGGTGCAACCGGCAGCCGATGCTAAAAAAATTTCAATTTGCGCGGCTTTTGATTCAGAAGTCACTCGGGTTGCCGGAGATCCAGCCCGCTTACAGCAACTGGTGTGGAATCTGCTGTCCAATGCGATTAAGTTTACGGGTACTGGGGGACGGGTGGATGTGGTTTTACAAGGCGATCGTACGACGGCGCAAATTATTATTCGAGATACGGGTTCAGGGATTGCACCGGAGTTTATCCCCTATCTGTTTGAACGATTTCGCCAAGCGGATAGCGCGATTACCCGATCCCATGGGGGTCTAGGCATGGGATTGGCGATCGTCCGTCATTTAGTCGAACTCCACGGGGGCACGATCGCTGCTGAAAGTCCCGGACTCGGACAAGGGGCCACTTTTATTGTCACCCTCCCCAAAGAGGCGATCGTACCCGATCCGGGTCAAGCCGAGGGCCTCTCCCCGGATAATTTCCGGACCTCAGACGGCTTTTAAAGTAGGGTGGGCACTGCCCACCTAAACTCAAAGGTGGGCAGTGCCCACCCTACAATTGCTACAATTGCTCCCAGTTTTGGGCTGGGTTACCGCAACAGTAGAATCACCGTTTGCAACAACCCGATCGCCACCCCGAGGATTCCCCCTAAATTGACGATCGCCTGCAACTCACTTTTAACAATGCCTTGAATCGCGCTTTCTAGTTCTTCGGCTGAAGTATTCCGCACCCGTTCCACAATCACGCGGTCAATATTCATAATCGGAATCGCTTTGGCAACCAGGGTTTCTAAATCTCGTTCCAAATAGCGCTCTAAAATTAAAGCTAATTCTTTGCTCACCAATCCTAATGAAGCATTCACCACAGAAGACGCTTGGAGACGCTTGAGAATTAAGTTCGCCACACTTTCCCAATTGACCGACTGAGTTAACCCCTGAATTAAGTCTCCCCCGCGAGTTTGGACATAGGTGCGGATACTTTCTTTGAGGGTTTTTCTGAGTTGGCGAACCGTCGAAACAGGTAAATTTTGCAGGGAAACATTATGCAACCATTCCTGCAACCGAGCTCTGACCCCCAAAGTTTTGATTAATTCCGAAATCCGAGCATTGGCATCTTCTTTTTCATCTAGGCAAAAGCTCCGCAGACGGGTGAGAGTATTCCGCAACCCCAGTAAATTGGCAACCACCCAGTAGGTCCCGCTACTTTTCTCGCGAAACCCCTCATCAATGGCCGTAATATTGCGATCGGTCAGAAAATCAACCAAAGTTTGCCGCACCACATCCGGAGGCAGAACTGCCGTTAGTAACCAGTCAGACAGTTGCTGGGCTTGATTTTCTGTCAGTTGAAACTCCAGCAGCACCTGGTCAAAAATTTGGTTAATCTGGGGTTCTAGAAAATCTTCCTGTCTGGCTAGAACTCGAATCATCCGGGGGAAGGATTCTCCTAACAAATCCCGCAGGATACCGGAGAGGATTTTAGCGGTTTTCTGCTCCGTATCGGATTTTAGTTGAGTCAGTGCCAGTTCCAGTAACCAGTGAATTGCCGCCTGGATTCGTTCAGTTTCCAGCAATCGTTGCGCTAATTTTTGCAATTCCGTTGGCGTCAGCAGGGACCCCATAATCGTATCGGCAATCCGTTTGGCCAATCGTTCCTGGTTGCGGGGAATCAAACCTGGGGTAAACGGAACACGCCGTCCCTTGAAAGAATAGGCACGGTAGGGACGGAATAGCATTTTAATGGCTAAATCGTTGGTGAAATAACCAATAATTCCCCCGGCGATCGGGGGTAAAATGTAAGGCCAAAGAGACAAGAGATCCATTCGCAATTCAGCGTTTCCTCGTTAAGCATCGCGGGTTAACGGGTAACGGTGAATGGTTAACCCCTCCTCCTCAACACTCAACTGAGACGTTTAGTGACGACTAATACTCCCATGATGCCACCTGAGATGGGGTAATGTGTGGCTTGGGCGAATCCGGCTTGTTTTGCCAGACGGATTTGTTCGGGTCCTTGGGGGAATTTTTCCAGACTGGGGAGGATGTAGGCATATTCATCCTGGAGTCCATTGGCGGTGGCAACGGGGACAACGATGGTTTGAAGTATCCACTGCTGAATGGCGTTGAGGGTGGGATTGTTGGGGCGATGGAAGTCCAGAATCGCTGCGGTTGCACCGGGTTTAAGGACGCGATGGAGTTCCCGTAGACTCAGAGGGATATCGGTGACGTTCCGCAGTCCATATCCCATTGTTGCCGCATCAAAAAAGTTGTCGGCAAAGGGGAGATGGAGGGCGTCTGCTTCTATCCAGTGGAGACTCAGGGGGGGATAATGGTTTTCCCCTCGCTGACGGGCGATTTCTAGTTGAGCACAGGAGAAATCTACGCCGAAGACTTGTCCGGTTTTGCCGACTCGTTCCCCCAACAATTGGGCGAGGTCCCCACTGCCACAGCACAAATCTAAGCAAGTATCACCGGATGAGGCTTGACTCCATTTGACGGTCATCAATTTCCAGATCCGGTGTTGTCCCACGCTTAACCAATCGTTGAGGCGATCGTAAACGGGGGCGATGCGGTTAAAGAGGGTTTGAATGCGACTGGCGTCGGTGGTTGTTTCAACAGCAGGAGGGGTCATGGATGATATCGAGTACAAGTTAGGGCTAGGGCCACCTGTTGGGCGGATAGATGCAACAGTTCGAGTTCATCCTCGCGCAGGATAGAGGGTTCTTTCCATTGCAGGGATAAGACAGCGATTTGCTCGTTGCGGTAATCAATGGGGATGGCGAGATGGGCTTGGATCCCAGAATTTTGGTAGTGGGGGACTTGGGCAAGATTGGGGTCTTTGGCGATATCCACGGCGATCTGAACATTTCCCGAGGCGATCGCCTCGGCAATCAACGGGTCATCCTGCAACCAGTTCTCGACGCTGCCATCTTTACTGTAGGAGCTTTGGGCCTGGGCTAAGGCATTGTTTTCCACCAACTGTAAAATACAGTAATCCGGAGAAAAGTTTTCCCCAAATGCCTGAGCTAAGGGGGGTAGACAAGCCTCTAAACTGTTAGCAGAGCGCGCAACGCCCACAATAGTCATCAGCAGATTGGTTTGTGCTTGAGCCCGTCGTAGTTCCTCCGTCCGTTGTTTGAGGAGTTCGTAGGTTTCTGCCGCCCGTTGAACCACGGTTTTGAGTTCATGGGGGTCCCAGGGTTTAGTAATGTATTTATAAACTTGTCCGGAGTTGATAGCTTCAACGAGATCTTCAATATCGGTGAATCCAGTGAGGATAATCCGCACCGTATTGGGAAACTGGGGGACCGTTTTACTGAGAAACTCGGTTCCTTTCATTTCCGGCATCCGCTGATCGGAGATGATCACGGCGACTTCCCCTTCTTGAGAGAGGATTTCTAAAGCACTGGCTCCACTATCCGCTTTAAGCACCTGAAACTCTCGCCGGAACGTGCGATAGAGCAAATCCAGGTTATCTGGTTCATCATCGACGACCAGCATTTTCGGTTTTTTTCTTCGCTCTCGACTTTTCAATTGACTCTTGATGTTATCTAGTTCAGGGATTGCGTTATCCATAACACTACAATAAACTCCTTTCGCCCCACCGTCTGGGTAACCGCCCTCAATCAATAGTACCCAATCTGGGTAGGGGGGTTAGAACATTACCGGGAAAAGTTGCGATCGCCTGGGGAGGCAAGCCCCTTTTCCGGATGTCAACCCGGGATTTTTCCTGGGGTTACCCGTTTTACCTCGGGTTGCTTACGCCTGTGCCCACTCCGGATCGGGATCCCTTGAGCGGATTCTCCTGGGAGGCAAGCAGAGGCGATCGGCTAAAATCTCTTTCTTTCACTTTCTCCACAGAACCAAATGCTAAACTAATAAATTGACCCTTACTCGTCATGCTTATGAGTTTAAATGTAGTCACCTTAGTTGGTCGAGCAGGCCGTGATCCAGAGGTAAAATATTTTGAGTCTGGCAGTGTTGTTTGTAACTTGACCCTCGCTGTTGATCGGTTCAGTCGTAAAAGCGATGGACCCGACTGGTTCAATTTAGGTGTGACCCGTTAGTTAGAAACTTTATTTGACACAAATAAGGGGGATTAACTACAAGGAAATGGGGTAAACTCCCAAACCCTTGATAACTGAATGTTCATGTTGGTGAGAGGAATTAATATCCCGTTGAAGAGAAAACAGAATTCTTCAAACCCTCAAGTCCAACCCTCTCGGATGCAAGAGTGAAAGCATTCTCCTCACCCTTGAAACTAGCAGATTCAACGGTGTCAGCAAAGGAGGAAACGGAGGTCATTCGGACCCTTACCGAAAATCCCTTCTAGCAAGAGGTTATGGGTAGCTGAATGCAAAGGTATGCAACCGTCGTTAACCAGTCCCAGCGAAAGAGGTTGATACGCTGGCGTCAAAATGACCTAGGGTTAAATTGTCATCTTCAACCGAAGTCTGACAGCTTGGAATTGCTCATCTAAATGGAGCAATTTGCATCCCCCACACCCTCGGCGGATAGTACCACCCTAACGCCTCAAAACAATGAACATTCGGAACGGGGAGTCGATGACATTTCTTAAAATCGGTCGATATTTTAAGTAGGTGCTAACCGGATAATGTCATCAGACGAGGATTGGGACCGAAGCCAAAGCCTAACTGTAATGGTTATGGATATGCTGATAGTCTCACGGTGATTTGGAGAGAAATTCATCAATTGCAATGCAAATGTCTAATACCAGTCAATCGACTCCGGTGGAATGGAACAACCTCAACTGGCGCAAGCTAGAAAGAGCCGTGTTTAAGTTGCAAAACAGAATTTTGAGAACCGCTCAACGTGGAGATGAAAAAGCCGTTCGCAAGCTGCAAAAAACCCTGGCACGCTCTTGGTCCGCAAAATGTCTGGCAATTCGAGAGAACCTGAAAAAAGTTCATCCCTACCCGGCTAGAAATAGATCCGGTTGTCAGGGGAACTGTCGGAAATCTCAACCCCAAGGGGTGGAGCAGAAATGGGGGGGGGGGAAATGTGATCGCTCTCTTAGCAATGCCCAACAAATTCGCCCTTGTACCCAAAAGCTCTCTCTTCTATTTAAAGCCAATAAAACCGCTAAACTGGAAGATTTAATACCCAAAATCCATACCATTATTCAAGATTGGCGCAACCAAAATCCGCATCCAGGCAGTGCGAAACTCCTCAAGAGACTCCATCATGATTTGCACCAAATCGTCATGCATTGGGGACGCAGAAGGACCGGGAGTTATCACCGAGCGTATCATCTCTACTGGCAGCAGCTAGATGGCATAAGTCAACTGGTAAAAAACCCTAGTTAAGAGAATTTCTTAACTAAAAATCAACCCAGAAAAGAGGCTTTTTATCTCATCGTAACAAATCACTGAGGAGCCGTATGAGGGGAAACTCTCATGTGCGGTTTTGAATCAGAGGTTAGCGAGGTGACTTGCTAATCGACTGTAACAAATCTGGGGTAAAACAGCAGAAATTGCCGCTCAATATGTCCGCAAAGGAAAATTAATTGGAGTAACGGGAAGCTTAAAATTTGACTACTGGAATGACCGTTCCACCGGCGCTCTATGTTCTAAACCCGTCATTTTTGTTGATAGCCTCCAATTACTCGGTTCTAAACAGGATAACGAACAGGGTGGAGGAAGTATGAGAGGGGGTTATCAAAACGATGAATTCTAAACCCTAAAAACCACAGGTAAGGACAGGGTATCCCCCTGTCCTGCCTGAGTCACTCAATAACAATCTCGGAGGAAGAATGGCAGTCACATTAAATCTACAACCGGCGCTAAAACTGACTCCAGAACAGTTTGCAGAATTAGCGCAAATTAATCAAGACTTACAACTAGAATTAACCGCAACTGGAGCGTTAATCATTATGCCACCCACTGGAGGAGAAACGGGAAATAAAAACTTTGAAATTTATATCGATTTAGGACTCTGGAACCGCCAAAACCCCCTGGGGAAAGCCTTTGATTCCTCTACTGGGTTTCGGTTGCCTAATGGTGCAGTGCGATCGCCTGATGCCAGTTGGCTCAAACTAGAACGATGGGACCCCTTAACTCCAGAACAACGTAAGAAATTTTTACCCTTATGTCCCGATTTCGCCGTCGAATTAGTCTCGGAAACCGATGAGATTCAAACCACCCGTTCCAAAATGCAGGAATACCTAACCAACGGATTGCGCTTAGGGTGGTTAATCGACCCCGAAACTAAAACTGTCGAGATTTATCGTCAAAATCAACCCGTAGAAATTTTGCAGTCTCCTTCAACCCTATCCGGGGAAAAAGTATTACCAAATTTTATCCTAAATTTACAACCGATTTGGTAATCAGTAATTTATAAAAATAAAAACAAAAATACAACACTTACTAGAAATTATGGGAGTTACTTTAAATCTACAACCCGCGCTAAAAATGACCGTAGAACAGTTTGCAGAATTAGCGCAAATCAATCAAAACTTACAGCTAGAATTAACTGCAACTGGAGCCTTAATCATTATGCCACCCACTGGAGGAGAAACGGGCGATCGCAACTTTGAATTAAGCGGCCAATTGTGGGATTGGAACCGCAAAAACCGCTTGGGGAAAGCCTTTGATTCCTCCACCGGGTTTCGGTTACCCAATGGTGCAGTGCGATCGCCTGATGCCAGTTGGCTCAAACTAGAACGATGGGAAGCATTAACTCCAGAACAACGCAAGAAATTTTTACCCTTATGTCCTGATTTCGCCATCGAATTAGTCTCGGAAACCGATGAGATTCAAACCACCCGTTCCAAAATGCAAGAATACCTCACCAACGGATTGCGCTTAGGGTGGTTAATCGACCCCGAAACTAAAACCGTGGAGATTTATCGTCAAAATCGCCCAGTAGAAATTTTGCAGTCTCCTTCAACCCTATCCGGGGAAGAAGTATTACCAAATTTTATCCTAACTTTACAACCGATTTGGTAAACTGGAAGTCATAAAGAGTGGAAGTAAAACATCAAAACCTAGGAAAATATCATGATTGCCAATCCCGAGCAAAATTATATGACTCCCGAGGAATATTTAGAATGGGAGGAAAAACACCCCCTCAAACATGAATACATGAATGGCGAAATCCTTGCCATGACTGGGGGAACAATTGCTCATAATGAAATAGCCGTTAATTTAACCACAGCCCTAAAAAATCACCTTCGAGGAAAAGGCTGCAAAGTGTTAATGGCCGATTCCAAACTAGGGGTTTCTGAAACTGGACCATTCCACTATCCCGATGTCATGGTTACCTGTAATGAACAGGATAAACGTGCCAAAAATGTGATTAACTTCCCTTGTTTAATTGTGGAGGTGCTTTCTCCGGGAACTGAGGGATTTGACCGAGGCCAAAAATTTCAAAACTATCGACGAATTTCTACATTACGCGAGTATGTCCTGGTGAGTGCAAACCAAAAAATGGTCGATTGTTTTCGACTAAATGAAAAAGGGTTATGGGAACTCTCCACTTATGGAGAAGGGGATGAGATAGAACTGGAAAGTGTAGAGTTTCGATTTCCCCTAGACTTGATTTATGAAGATGTCGTCTTCAGCGAAAACTAACCCGGGTTAAATCGGGATTTAAAACATCGGCTTTGAAAATAACCATCAAAACCTAGGAGGATATCATGATTGCCAATCCAGAGCAAAATTATATGAGTCCCGAGGAATATTTAGAATGGGAGGAAAAACAACCCCTCAAACATGAATATATGAATGGCGAAATCCTCGCCATGACTGGGGGGACAATTGCTCATGCAATGATTGCTAGTAATTTATTTTATCAGTTAAAAACTCATTTGAGAGGGGGGTCTTGTCGTCCATTGATTTTTGATGCCAAAGTAGGGGTCTCTGAATCTGGACCATTCCACTATCCCGATGTTATGGTTACCTGCAATGAACAGGATAAACTTGCCAAAACTATGATTAACTTCCCTTGTTTAATTGTGGAGGTGCTTTCTCCAGGAACCGAAGGATTTGACCGAGGTCAAAAATTTCAAAACTATCGGCGCATTTCCACCTTACGCGAGTATGTCCTGGTGAGTGCAGACCAAAAAATGGTGGAGTGTTTTCGACTAAATGAAAAAGGGTTATGGGAACTCTCCACTTATGGAGAAGGGGATGAGATAGAACTGGCAAGTGTAGAGTTTCGATTTCCCCTAGACTTGATTTATGAAGATGTCGTCTTCAGCGAAAACTAACCCCGGTTAAATCGGGATTTAAAAACATCCACTGTTCTTGATGGGAACATTGCCCGATCGCGAAACTTGGGCGATCGCCCCTTGAGGGTTAAGCTAGGAGTGAGTTCTTAACGAGTCGATTTGAGGTGGACATCCCACCCCTGACCCTTGTTGATTGAGAATGCCTCTGGTTAATCCTCCCCTGTGAACCCCTCACGCTTCTGGAGTAGAAGGACGATGGCAGGGTCTCTATAGCCGGTAGGTTGACTTTTTACTCAAACGCGGTGATTATGGACGATGGACATCACAAGCTGATCCAGTCCCTGAGTTAAAAATGTAAAATTTTATTGCTCAGGCCGATCGCCCAGGCCCAGACTGGGTAATAATAATCGTTTTGCTTACCAGACATCACCGGAAACCATCGTGATTCAAACCAGCCTCAACCGTCATATCATCGACCCCCCCCAAAGCGTGAATCCGGTTTTTGCCCGTCATGAAACCTTTCACCCTCGGTTTGGCTGGCTGAAAAAGGGTTTTGACAAAGCGAAAGATGATCCCGGGGTATTTTTGGCCGAGGATGCGCCAGTGCGTCTCGGGGTGGGGAAAAATATGGTGCGATCGATTCGCTACTGGTGCAAGGTGTTTAAGCTGTTGGCAGACGATCGCCCCACGGAATTCGGATCCAACCTTTTAGAAGATGATGGCTGGGACCCGTTTTTGGAGGACCCGGCATCCTTGTGGTTGCTGCACTGGAATTTGCTCAAACCCACCTGCGATGCCGCAGCATGGCATTATACGTTTAATCAGTTTCGGCGGGTGGAATTTTCCCAAAATGATTTGTTCTTGGCGGTGTCTGACTATGGACAAACCCTGAAAAAGAATATTGCCGAATCTTCAATTAATAAAGATGTTAGCTGCATTCTGCGGATGTATGTCAAACAGCGATCGCAAACGAAAGTCAGTGAAGATTCCATCGACTGTCCCTTTACAGAATTGGGATTGATTCATACCGCTGGTGACTCCAAATATTACACCTTCCGAGTGAATCAGAAACGGAATTTACCCTCAGAAATTATCGTTGCCGCTTGTTTGGAATATGCAGATTGGGTGGGACATGGACAGCGCACGATCGCCCTCTCTCGGCTGCTTTATGATAGTGGTAGCCCCGGTATGGTCTTTAAGTTGCCCGAAAGTGCCGTCTGTGATGCGATCGAACGAGTAGCGCGTCAGTGGAAGGCAGTCGCTTTGTCTGAATCCGCAGGATTAATTCAATTTTCTTTTAACGAGAATCCAGAAGTCTTGGCAAAGGATATTATAGAACGGTACTACAATTTAAGACGAGGCGGAAACAACCATGACTAAACGATTATCTAACTATTTCAGCCTCAATCGGCGGTATTCTCGTTCTATTAATATCGAGCGAGATTTGGAACGAGCCGAAGCCTTAGCCGGATATATTCTGACCGAGCGATCGCTGGATGCGATGCGCCGAATTTTAACTGGATTTGCCAATCCCGAAACCAACCGGGCTTGGACATTAACCGGCGTTTATGGCACCGGAAAATCTTCCTTCGCTCAATTTCTGATTTCAGCTTGTGCAGACCGCGAAAATCCCATGCGTCAGCAGGCATTAACCCTTCTGGAATCGACCCTGGAATCCGACAGTCAGGAGTATGTGACCCTGAGTGAAACGATTCCAGAACAAGGGTTTTTTAGAGCGGTAGTGACGGCGCAACGAGAACCGTTAAGTCATACCATCGTGCGGGCACTGCATCGCGGTGCAGAAGTGTTTTGGCACGATATGGCTCATTCAAAAAGACCAAAAGTTGCGCGGGGATTGGTCGATTTAAAGGCTGAAATTGACGCCGGAAAAACCATAAAAAGCAGAGCCATTCCTAGTTTAGTGCAAGAGGTGGCGCAAGCTGCAAAAACACCAGTATTGCTGGTTGTGGATGAATTAGGTAAAAATTTAGAATTTGTTGCTCAGAATCAGGGTCAAGAAGATTTATATTTGTTGCAACAATTGGCAGAATTGCCCAGAGACAGTAATTCCCCCGTTTATTTAATTGGGTTACTGCATCAATCTTTTGCGGATTATGGTGAGCGATTATCATCGGTGCAGCGCAATGAATGGGCGAAAATTCAGGGAAGATTTGAAGATATTCCCTTTAAAGATTCGGCCCCGCAAATGATGCGGTTAATGGGTCAAGCGATAGAGCGCTCTGGGGCTGAAAAATTTGCCTGTGCCATTGCCAATCAAGCAGAAGAATGGTTTGAATTGTTGCCAAAAGAACTCACCGCAGATATTTCGCCAGATGTGGTGAGTTCGACCTATCCCTTGCATCCGGTAGCGGCCCTAGTTTTACCGGAATTATGTACGCAATACGCCCAAAACGATCGCTCCTTATTTACATTCCTCACCAGTGCCGAACCCTATTCGTTTAATCGATATTTAGAAGAGACGCAGGTGGAGGGGATGGAACTGCCAACCCTGAAACTCGATCGCGTCTATGATTATTTTATCGAAGCAGTGGGAATGGGGATTACTTCGAGACCCAAACTGCAACGATGGATAGAAGTACAGGGTTTAATTAATGATGTGGCAAAAACCCTGGATGCTGATAGTTTGCGCGTCCTCAAAACCATCGGTACTTTAAATATCGTAACAACAACCGGCACACTGAAGGCGACTCGTTCTCTGGTCAGTTTAGCCTTGTCGAACAGCGTTGAGGAGTCGGAAAATTGGCAACGGGCGATCGATAACTTGCTGCAAAAAGGAATAGTCACCTATCGCAGGCAAGTCGATGAATTGCGGATTTGGGAAGGGTCTGATTTTAATGTCGATAGCGCAGTCGCAGATTATCTGGCAAAACAGCGATCGCCTCTAGTGGAATTACTCTCAGAAATTCGTCCGATGGCTCCCTTAGTGGCCCAACGGCACAGTTATCTCACAGGAACCTTGCGCTATTTTGAACGCCGCTATCTCGATGAATCCACAAATCTCTCACAACTGTCTTGTTTGAACGAGGATGCCGATGGATTAATTGCCGATTGGTTAGGTGAAGAATTGCCTCAGCGCGTCCCCGCCATGACGACCGATGGCAAACCCTTAATCGTGCTATGTGCGGCCAAATTGGAAACATTGCGAATGCACTCGCGAGAATTTGCAGCCCTTGAACACATTCAACTCCATGCCTCGGAATTGCAAAGCGATGGCGTAGCGCGGCGAGAAGTGCGCTATCGCTTAGTTCAGGCAGAGGAATTGTTAGATGAAAGCCTCAGTCAAGCGTTTGATGTAGCCGAAAATCGCAACCTCTGTTGGATTCAGGGAAAACAAGAAACCCTCAGTCACGTTACCGATATCAGTGCTCGACTATCGGATGTGTGTGACGATGTTTATCTGAAAACGCCGATTCTCTGGAATGAACTGATCAATCGTCGCGATCTGACCTCCCAAGGCGCGAAAGCGAGAATGGAACTGATTGCGGCGATGTTAGAAAATGCTGACCAAGAAAAATTGGGATTTGAGGGATATGGCCCAGAGGTCTCAATGTATCATTCCCTCTTGAGTGAACCTAAGATTCATCGGTGGGAAGCTCAGGAGGAAGAATGGGGGTTTTTCCCGCCGCCACAGCATTCGGATCTAACAAGTATTTGGGAGGCGATCGAGGAGTTTTGCCTAGAGGCGAAAGAACAACAGCAGACCCTTGACTTGCTTTACCAGCGCTTGCAATCACCTCCCTACGGGATGAAACAAGGTGCGATTCCGGTGTTGTTGGCGGCAGTGTTGCTTTACCATGCGGATGATGTCGGGGTTTACCAAGATGGCACTTTTATCCCAGTGTTGGGATTGGAGCATTTTGAGCTACTGGTGAGATATCCCGAACGCTTTGCGGTGAAATACTTTGAAGTCGTCGGACTGCGATCGCAAGTCTTTAAAGAACTGGAGGCAATTTGGGGAAAACGCAAACCCCTAAACAAGTCAGGGATTCGTAACGCCACCCTACTCACCGTCGTCAAACCGTTATTTCAATTTGCCAAAGCATTACCCGCCTATACCACACAAACCCAGCGCCTCAGTGGTGAAGCGTTAAGGGTTTTGCAAGCATTAAAGCGGGAACAGGAACCAGACGAACTGGTGTTTACATCGTTACCCCAAGCCTGTGGGTTGCCTGCAATTACCAGCGAAGAGGGGG
Organism: Oscillatoria sp. HE19RPO; assembly: GCF_024220515.1. Lineage (GTDB taxonomy): Bacteria > Cyanobacteriota > Cyanobacteriia > Cyanobacteriales > Laspinemataceae > Laspinema. The sequence continues at coordinate 9,093 of NZ_JAMXOT010000428.1, read as the reverse complement.
AGAATGCCAATATTGCCAAAACCCTCCGCCTCAAGCTAGTAGAAGCCCTGCGAGAGATTCAGACTGCTTATGATCGCTTGCTCAACGACTGTCAGACGCGCTTATACGAAGCGTTTGGCATCAGGAGTCCCGAAACCAAACTGCGGGAAGACTTGCGAGTCCGTGCCAGTTATATTGGCGGTCAATCTCTGGAACGTCGCCTCACCAGTTTTGCTCAAGCGGCAGCAGATGAGAGTAAAAGCGATCGCCAGTGGTTAGAAGCACTGGTGATGATAGTTGCCGATAAACCGAGCGAATCCTGGACCGATGAAGATGCCACCGGGTTCGAGATTAAACTCAGCGACATTGCCAGACGGTTCAAGAACCTGGAAGCCTTGCAGAAAGAAGTAGCTGCCAAAGGAGAGGGATTTGATGCGCGCCGGATTACCGTCACCCGTCCCGACGGCGAAGAAACCCACCGCATGGTTTGGGTTGAGCGCGAATCGGAAGGGAAAATCGAAGCCTTAGTTGAAGAAATATTGCAAAACTCGATTTTGCGAGATAATCCTCAACTCCAGCAAGCATTTGTTGCTAAACTAACGGAAAGAGTTTTGGGAGCAACATCCCTGGAGAATATTGCTCAAATGCAGAAAACCCGTCATAATCGGAAAAATGAGCAACAAACCCGTTAGACATATCCTCGGTTTATCCGGCGGCAAGGACAGCACGGCCCTTGCCATCCTCCTGCACAAACAAGTGCCGCAGATGGAATACTTCTTCTGCGACACCCATAAGGAGTTGCCGGAGACTTACGAGTATCTCGATCGCATCAAAGCTCGCTTAGGGATTAAAATCCACTATCTGAGCCCCAAACGAGGATTTGACCATTGGCTCGACATTCATGGCGGGTTACTCCCCTCGCCCAAAAAGCGATGGTGTACGGTGATGATGAAAATCAAGCCCCTAGAGGAATTTGTCGGGGACGATGAGGCAATCAGCTACATCGGGATCCGCGCCGACGAAAACCGCGATGGTTACATCTCCACCAAACCCAATCTAAAACCCGTTTATCCCTTTAAGGAGAAGGGTCTCGTTAAAGCAGATATCCTGCGGTTGCTAGAAGAGAGCGGCATCGGACTCCCCGACTATTATCGGTGGCGCAGTCGCTCGGGTTGCTTTTTTTGCTTCTTTCAACGAAAATATGAATGGGTCAAGCTGGCGGAAGAACATCCGGATCTGTTTGCTCAGGCGGTTGACTACGAGCAGAATCATAGTGATGGCAGACATTACACTTGGACTGAGGGGGAGACTTTATTAGAACTACTCGAACGGAAGGAGGAAATTATTGCCAACCATGAGAAAGCAATGGCCAAGGAAACAACAAAATCATTGCCCAATCGACCTTTAGCTGATGTCCTGTCGTCAGTCTTAGATGAGGAAGATGAGGATTTACCATGTTTGGCCTGTCATTTGTAACTTTATGAGTCAGTAATTATCCCTGCTATGTCTGATTTATATGATTTTGCTACTCAAAAGGCAGCAATTTCAGGTCACTTTGCAAAAGAGCATGAATTTAGGCTCAGATGGTTACCCCATTATGTAGAAAATTTTCCTATAGCAATGCGAGGAATTAAGTTAAAATGGGAAAATTGTAAATTTGTCAAAGCAGCTCAAGTTCAAATTCCTAACAAACATGGGGTTTACTGCTTTTCGATAAAACTAGGCCCTCCATTTCCAGAAGATATTCATTTGCCCCTCTATATTGGAAAAGCAGCACCTGGATATTTATCAGAAAGGTTTGAATCTTATTTTAAGGAAAGAAAAAACATTCAAGGCCGCCCCTTAATAGTTTTCATGCTCAATAAGTATAAAAATGAGTTGTATTTTTGGTGGGCTGTGTTACCCCGTAGAGATGTTGATACAGTAGAAGAACACCTTCTAATGTGTTGTCATCCTCCCTGCAACACAGATCTACCAAAAAGAGAAAAACTCTGGGCTAAAGCATTCGATTAATTAACTGTTGTTAAAGGTAAAACAGGAGATAAAAATGGCAGATTATGTTCCAGCCTTAAAAGCAAGAATGGGTGATTGGCAATATTATATAACCGTTATGAAGCTTGGAAAGATAGCCCGAGAATGTCAAATTGCTGAAGAAATTCGCCCGAATAAAGAGTTGAATGAGTTAATTCAAAGAGAAATTACCGGGCGTGTTGCAAAAGAGATGGTTCCATATTTAGTGAATGTAAAACAGAGGTTTTATGGTGCGTTGGTGGTTGCCGTCTATGGGGGTGAACCTGAATTTTCGCAAGTGACAGTTGATGAACATCCATTGATAGATGATGATGACGAGCGACATAGCTATGGTTTTGGTTTATTGCGCTTCGATGGAAGCCAAATCTACTATGCTCTTGATGGTCAACACCGGCTACGGTCTATCCAAGAAGCAATAAAAATCAATCCCGATCTGGCCAAAGAAGAAATTAGCGTTATTATTCTGAAACATGAAGAAACGCCAGAGGGTCTACAGCGAACTCGCAGGTTGTTTTCTACGCTAAACCGCCGAGCTAAACCTACGACTGCTGGACAAAATATAGCCATTGATGAAGATGATGCTATAGCTATTGTTACTCGTCAGCTTGTGAAAGAAAATGCACTTATTAAAAATTTAGTGTCAATCAAACTAGGAACTAAGCAAATTCACCAAAATAAAAATGATTATCCTTATATAACAACTCTGGCCGCTTTTTATGAAACCAATGAAATTCTCCTGGGTTGCTATGATGGGGGATTGGAAATAGACCAAGGATTCAAGCAATTTAGACCTTCAAATGATGAATTAGAAAGCTACTACACATTTTTAGAACAGATATGGATATTGATGCTAAATAAATGCCCTGGATTTGAACCTGTGGTTAATGGCAAAAAGAAGCCAGGAGATCTTAGGAGATATATCAATGATGATGGGTCTATACCCTTTAATGAAAAAGGTAAACCTATTGCTGGAGGAAATGTTTTTGCCAGACCGATTGGACAATACATAGTTGCTGAAGTAATAAAACAAGCAGGAATTCAAGGAAAGTCTATAGAAAATGCAATCGATGCAATTATGACTAATGTACCTATGGACATTAATCTAGCTCCCTGGAAAAATCTGGTTTGGAATCCATCTACACAAAGAATTGTAGGAAGTAAGAGTGAGAGAGCTTTAATTGTTTCGCTAATTAGTCATGCTTTAGGACTAAAAGTTAATGTAAAAATACGGGAACTTAAGCAAAAATATCGTGACGCAATAGAGGATCAAAAAGCATCTTTATTACCTCAAATTAATTGGTCGGGCAACTCTCATGCCAACGAAGTAGATGATGAAGAAAATGAATGAGAGAAAATGATGGTGAGCGATCGCAGACTCTAGGGAGTATAAGGCAGACCTCTAGAAAGGCGATCGCAGGTTTTACCTTTATCTGAGGAAATAGCCCCCTTTTTAATATGACCCTAAAAGAACTAGAACCCCAACTCCTAGCCTTAACGCCAGAAGAAAAAGCCCAAGCGATTCAAATTCTCGCCCAAAGTTTAAGTAACACTTGGAAAGGGATTGAAAAAAACCCCGGAGTCTGTGGCGGCGATGCTAGAATCGCCAATACGCGCATCCCCCTTTGGTCTCTGGTCAACTATCGTCGATTAGGGGCGTCTGATGGTCGTATTTTACAGGATTTTCCTCAACTCAGCGCCGAAGATTTAGTCAATGCTTGGAACTATTCCCAGGCACACCCAGATGAAATGGAAGCGGCAATTCAAAGAAATGAGGAAGATTGAAAAATGGCGCGTCTTTATGCCGATGAAAATTTTCCTCTTCCAATTGTCGAATTGCTGCGTTTAGCGGGTCACGATGTCCTCACCGTTGCCGAAGCTGGCAAGGCAGGATTGGGAATTCCTGATGAAGAGGTATTAGCATTTGCAGTTAATGAAGAACGGGCGATTTTAACGCGAAATTGGGATGATTTTAGACGACTGCACCGCTTTCACCCCAATCATTGCGGCATTATCATCTGCAAAGAAGATTTGAATACAGAACGACAGGCGCAGCGGATTGCTGAAGCTATTGCCAGGGAAGAAAATCTCAAAGGTCAATTGATTAGAATTACTCGGGCATCATAACCTGGAAATAGCATCTAAACTAGGCTCGTTTGAATTGGCGGAGGATGGCATAGTTATGACTCTCTATTGATTGAATTATGCTATAATCGATTAACTTTTTTATTGAAAGTTATCCTATGGCTAGAATTACCATTGATGTCCCGGATGAACTTTCGGGACAACTGACCCAAATGGGCGAGATTAAGCCCAACTATAGAACCCAGTCTAGAGATACTGATATCAAGGCCGAACTCCATCAGTTTAAGTTGTGGCGATCGCTGCCTTTATGGAAAAAAGCGGAGATAGTCAGCGGTTGGACAAAAGGGGTTTGGGAAATGTCTCTCATGGCGATTCAAAACCGCTATCCTCAAGCGAGTCCATTAGAAATTCGTCATCAATTCGCACTTCGCACTCTAGATCATGAAACCGCTTTAAAAGTTATTCGCCAAAACCTAAATCAACCCGTTATGATTACTGACCCAATTTCTCTGGTACTTGTGGTGACAGCAATTCTGGACGAACTGGGGATCCCTTACCTGATTGGGGGTTCCGTTGCCAGCAGCTTATTAGGAGAACCTCGCAGCACTCAAGATATTGATTTGGTGGCAGACTTGACCTTATCCCAGGTTAAACCATTCGTCGCTGCCTTGCAACCTCGATTTTATGTAGAGGAAGAAACCGTAAAATCGGCAGTCCGCTATCAAAGCTCGTTTAATATTATCGACAATGAGTCGATTGTCAAATTTGACATTTTTATTTTAAAAAACAACCCATTTAGCCAATCTGAATTTCAACGGCGTCAAGTGCAAATCGTTCGCACTAACCCGGAGCAAACCGTAGTTCTGCCGAGTTCTGAAGATATTATCTTACAAAAGTTGCTGTGGTATAGAGATACCAATTTTAGCTCAGAAAAACAGTGGCGAGATATTTTAGGGGTGATGAAGTTACAAGGTGCTACCCTTGATTTTGAGTATCTGCGATATTGGGGAGAACAACTGAAGTTAGCAGAAACTCTGGACCGAGCTTTGGGCGAATCAGGATTATTGTAACGAAGCGATCGCCCACTCTAGGACTGCTAAAGCAGACTGTTAGAAAGGCGATCGCAGGTTTTTCCCCTCCAAAATTGCTATAATCGAGCCACTATTTTCTTAGAGGTTCTCCAATGTCTATCATTACCATTGAAGTTCCAGACGAACTTTCGGGACAACTGACACAAATGGGCGCTCGCCTTTCATTCCTGTCAATCTAAACCGGAGGCGATGGCTTTGACTGCGGAAAAAAGTATAGAACTAAGTTAACACGCCGTCCTGAAAATTGAAGTTTTAGCAACTCACGAAATCACGATTTCTCCAGAGATAATTCAAGACACCATCCGAGCGCCAGACAAAGTAGAGTTTAGCGGAGGAGAAAAATACATCGCTCAAAAAAGATTAAATGAGACTTTAGTTCTGAGAGTTGTCTACAGAGAATATGCCGATCGCATTTTAGTCATTACCCACTACCCAGGAAGGAGGTCGCGATATGAAACGGATTCGATATAGTCCAGATGTGGATGCTTTGCTGATTGAACTATCAGACGAACCCATTGCCTATGCTGAAGATGAAGGCTCCCTAATTATTCACTATTCTCCCAGTGGAGAGGTGGTGACAATCGAGGTTTTAGATGTCCAAGAATTTATTGCCAAAGACTCCACGATTGAAGTCGGTTTGGAGACTTAACGTGATGAAAGAGTACCACCCTTTAAAATATGACCCTAAAAGAAATAGAACCCCAACTCTTAGCCTTAACGCCAGAAGAAAAAGCCCAAGCGATTCAAATTCTCGCCCAAAGTTTAAGTAACGCTTGGAAAGGGATTGAAAAAACGCCCGGTGTCTGTGGCGGCGATGCCAGAATTGCCAATACGCGCATCCCCCTTTGGTCTCTCGTCAACTATCGTCGATTAGGGGCGTCTGATGGTCGGATTTTACAGGATTTTCCTCAACTCAGCGCCCAAGATTTAGTCAATGCTTGGAACTATTCCCAGGGGCACTCAGAGGAAATGGAAGCGGCAATTCAAAGAAATGAGGAAGATTGAAATAGGGCGCGTCTTGATGCCGATGAAAATTTCCCTCTTCCAATTGTCGAATTCCGGCCTTTAGCAGGTCACCATGTCCACCCAGCGATCGCGATTCTATTCCTGGATGGGTCACCATTACTTTCAACCTGATATAATACTGGATAAACCAGAAATGGAGAGACTCCAGGAGCCTTGTTCAGAGCATTGTGTAAAAACTGGAAAATTTACCTCCTGATAAACAGCAGGAAGTGCTTAATTTCCTAGAATTATTACAGTCAAAAATTGACCCAGAGACGACTCCCCATCAAGAAGATGAAACTGCCGAATCAGTTCTCACTAAAGCGGCACAATTTATGGGCTCTGTGGAAGGAGCAGCAGACCTTTCAACGAACAAAAACTATCTGGAGGGATACGGCAGGTAATGACACGGCAAATCATCAATGCTATGAGTTGGACGGAAAGACCTCAAACCGATGAACAGGCTCCCTTGGTGTTGCATCTCCATCCAGCAGTTGAGATGAAACCGGAGCAGTTTTTTCAGATTTGCCAACTTAATCCCGACTTACACCTAGAACGGACTGCAACTGGAGAATTACTAATTATGCCACCGACGGGTAGTCAAACGGGTGGACGTAATTTTAGACTCCTCGGCCAACTCTATACCTGGATTGAACAAAGAGGAACCGGAATCGGATTTGATTCTAGTACAGGATTCACCCTCCCCAATGGCGCGATCGTCTCTCCTGATGCTGCTTATGTTGATTTGGAACGGTGGAACAGCCTGAACCCAGAACAACAGGAACAATTTGCTCCCCTTGCGCCGGATTTTGTGGTGGAATTGCGTTCGAGTTCCGATTCATTAAAACCACTCCAAGACAAAATGCAGCAATATATTGACAATGGCGTTCAACTGGGGTGGCTGATAGACCGCAAACACTGTCAAGTTTACATCTACCGTCCTGAGCAACCCGTAGAATGTCTTAACCATCCCACCACAGTCAGCGGTGAACCTATTTTGCCTGGATTCAGACTGAATTTAACCCCAATTTGGTAAACAACCCGACTGTTTTTGTTACGCTTTTAATATAATTTTCATCGGTTGCCCTCTAAGTGTTAGCCTTTAAGCTAAAATAGCAGAAAACTGAGTTAAAACAAAATGCAACTTCAGGATTACTTTGACATTCTCTCCTCTGATGAGATTCGGATCAAAGGTACCCGAATCGGTATTGAAACGATTCTCTATGAGTACATCTATCGCCGTTGCACGGCTGAGGAAATCGCGAAAACTTATCCTTCGCTGACTCTAGAGCAAGTTTATGCGACTATTCTGTACTATCTTCACCATCGAGAAATAGTAAGCAATTACATGGGTAACTGGTTGGAATATTGCCTAAAATCTGAGCGCGAACAGGATAATAATCCACCTGCGCCTGTGGTCAGACTCTTAAAGTTAAAAGCAGAAGGAGGGATAAAAAAGCCAGTTTTCCATGAATATTAAATACTTAATTTATAAAAGTTTACCTCCTCTTTATCAAGAGTAAATTTCACATTTTACAATAATATTTCAGACTTGAGTTGATAGATATTCAATGAGTGACTCTTATCCCATCTATCTCGACTACCATGCCACGACTCCAGTTGATTCCAGAGTGGCCGAGAAAATGCTGCATTACATGACGACAGAATTTGGGAATGCCAGCAGTATCGACCATTGTTATGGCGATCGCGCTGAAAAAGCAGTGTCTCAAGCAGCAACTCAGGTAGCAGAATTAATCGGCGCATCTCGCAAAGAAATCGTTTTCACCTCCGGCGCAACGGAAAGCCTTAATCTGGCGATTCAAGGTACCATTTTCGCCCATACCCCCGCTACAGGTAAACCGCGAATTGCCGTTTCTCCCGTAGAACATAAGGCAGTATTAGATACCTGCAATGCTTTGGCAAAAAAAGGGCTTGCCGAAATTGTTTACCTGCGAATAGACTCCCAAGGGAGACTGGATTTAGAGGAGTTGGAACAAGTCTGTGCCACTGGGGTTGCTTTGCTCTGCGTTATGGCAGCTAATAACGAAGTTGGCACAATTTATCCCGTTGAAGCGATTGGTAATCTGGCTAAAACTTATCATATTCCCTTTCTTTGTGATGCTTCTCAAGCGGTAGGAAAGATTCCCATCAAGTTTCAGGAATGGGGAATAACTTATTTGACGATTTCCGCCCATAAATTGTATGGTCCGAAAGGAGTTGGCGCGTTAGTCATCTCCCAAGGCTATCGTCTGGAACCGATTCTATTTGGCGGTGGACATCAGCAGGGAATTCGTTCGGGGACGTTAAATGTTCCGGGAATTGTGGGGTTAGGTGAAGCCTGTCTGTTGCGGCAATTAGAAATGGTGGAAGATGAGGGGAAAATTGCTCAGTTGCGGGATAAGTTGCAGGGTTTATTGCTGGATAAAATTCCCGGTTTGGTGATTAATGGGGATAAGAGCGATCGCCTATCAGGAAATTTGCATATTTCGGTTCCAGATATTCCGAACAGTGCAGTAATTTCTCGGGTGCGCGATCGCCTCGCCATCTCAACGGGTGCCGCCTGTTCCTCTGGAGTCGAATCTCCGTCCCATGTTTTGCAAGGGTTAGGATTAGCGTCGAATATCATCGATGGCTCATTGCGAATTGGGGTCGGTAAATTTACCACAGAGTTAGATATCGATCGCACGGCGGAAATTCTCGGGAGTGCAGTCCATGCGATTCGGGCAGTAATGGAAGCCTAGACTGAATATATCCTTGACTTTTACGGGAACTCCAAAAAATAAAATGTCCAAAAAACCCACAGGCTGAAGCCTGGGGCTACACGGACGAAGCCCGCCTGCGCGGGCTAAATAGAGTCTTGTTAGGTGCGATCGCATCAAAGCAAGGAGGATTTATTTGTTGGAAT
>NZ_JAMXOT010000427.1 GCF_024220515.1 Oscillatoria sp. HE19RPO | reverse complement strand
AGAGAATTCACCCTCAATGTAGAGGCGATTCGAGAATCGCCAGTCAACCCAGGATGGGCTGTGCCCACCGTCCTAACCGTTCGCAGATTAAGAGAATTCACCCTCAATGTAGAGGCGATTCGAGAATCGCCAGTCAACCCGGGATGGTAGGGCCACCGTCCTAACCGTTCGCAGATTAAGAGAATTCACCCTCAATGTAGAGGCGATTCGAGAATCGCCAGTCAACACAGGGTGGGCTGTGCCAACCCGACTCCTCCTCATACTCAGGCAACCCTTAATTTGTAGGGGCGCTTCGGGAAGCGCCTCTACATTCCATAACTCTTCGGGGTGATTAAATTGCTCATCGGGACAGGCGATCGCTCTCGCGCGTCTACATGAAATCACGATATGGGGTGATTAAATTTATCATCTGGACAGGCGATCGCTCTCGCGCGTCTACATGAAATCACGATATGGGGTGATTAAATTGCTCATCTGGACAGGCGATCGCTCTCGCGCGGCTACATTCCATAACGATATGGGGTGATTAAATTGCTCATCTGGACAGGCGATCGCTCTCGCGCGTCTACATGAAATCACGATATGGGGTGATTAAATTTATCATCTGGACAGGCGATCGCTCTCGCGCGGCTACATGAAATCACGATATGGGGTGATTAAATTTATCATCTGGACAGGGCTACTCCTTTAGTCCGCCTCTTGATGCCAACACCTTGACAGGGCTAATTCCTGGTAGACCTATCCAGAGTGGGAGATTTGCCCCCCTGAAACCGACCTGGACCGGATTGGGGAGTACCCCTGGCCCCTTTGCCGATCGCGTGCGGGTTACCCACCCTAGGCTAACTTGGGAAAATTGCGCTAGTTTTGATGAGGACTCCACCGTAACCTCATTGACCCCCAGTGATGATCAGGGCCGCGATCGCCACCGAAGATCAACCCAACCCGCGACGGATTCAGGGTTTGACCCGAACCCACCCCCGATTCCCTAAACAGCCATTGCTGTCCCACCTATAGGTTATTAGCTATCGAAGATCGAGGAAAAAACTATGGTAGGAATTGACGAGATCGTTCGGGCGATTCTGGCGATCGCTCGCGTTGCCACTCCCGTCATCATTAATACCGCTAGACGCAACGAATTAGTTATTAAATTACTCAAAAAATTTCAAATTGATGCAGACCATCCTCCGGCAGATTTTACCGGAGTTTATCGGTATGCCTTAGTCGAATATGGCATTCAAAACCTCGATAACTTCAACGTTGACCAACTCCAACTCGTCCTCGAACTCTTCCGCCAAAACGAAATTTATCAAGGCTTTCGGAAAGCCTTCGATCGCAACGACCCCTATACCCTCCTCAGCGAAGCCGAATCCTACATCGATGGTTTTGCCTTGGGGGATAAAATTCGCGAAAGCCATATTGACTATCAGCGGGAACTGGCAAAATTTAGCAGCATTTTCATGGAAATTGCTAACCGCACCCGCACCCCTGCCGAAGTCTTGGAATTTCGCAAAATTGAAGATTTGCGGTACAATACCAACCAAATTTTAGAGCGCCTGGAAAACCTCAATGCCCTAGAAGACCTCCGCCAAGAAATTGCCAAACTCACCGCCAGCGAACCCGACCCCATTCTTCCGGCTGCGGGAAACCAACCCCGCCTTAACTCAGCATTTGCGCGGCAATTACGCAACTGGCTAGAAGCATTATATGACTTCGAGTCCTACGAAGTTCAAACCGCTACTTACTTTGAATGGATTATTAATATCCGCGCCCGTCGCGGGTTCGATCGCATCGTAGTTCGGGGCATCGAAGGGGAAGTTACGATTAGCGATGTCAATCATTTACGGGAATCTGTCGAGGTTCAAAAAGCCGATGAAGGCTGGTTAGTTGCCCCGAGGCGGATTAGTCAAGCGGCAGTTGATATTGTTGAAAATGATGAGGTTTTATTCTGCTACACCTTTGACGAACTCATCGACGAAGTAGCAGATTTTAGTCGATATATCGACTGGTTAGAAGCCGAAGTCATGCAGCGAGACATTGAACGCTTATATGTCCCCCTGGCCTGCACCAAAGAAGAATTAGACCCCATCACCCACCAACGAATTGCCAAAAGTCGGTACGATGAACGCAACGGCTGGATCGACCGCTATATCAACCGTTGGGTGGATGACCCGGCGAAAGAACATATCTCAATTTTAGGGGAATTTGGCACGGGAAAAACCTGGTTTGCCCTTCATTATGCCTGGGAAACCGTTAAGAAATATCGCGATGCCAAAGAAGAAGGATTGCCTCGTCCTCGCCTGCCTTTGGTGATTCCCTTACGGGATTATGCCAAAGCCGTCAGCGTCGAATCCTTGTTTTCAGAATTCTTTTTCCGTCAGCATGAAATTGGCTTACCCGGTTACTCTGCCTTTGAGCAATTAAATCGCATGGGCAAATTGTTATTAATTTTTGATGGCTTTGATGAAATGGCCGCCAAAGTCGATCGCCAACAAATGATTAATAACTTTTGGGAACTCGCCAAAGTCGTCGTTCCCGGGTCCAAAGTCATCCTCACCTGTCGGACGGAACATTTTCCCGAAGCTCAAGAAGGACGCGCCCTTTTAAATGCGGAATTAAAAGCCTCCACTGCTAATTTAATTGGGGCAACGCCTCAATTTGAAGTCCTGGAAATTGAAAAACTTAATTCCAACCAAATCCGCGATGTCATTAGCAAACGGGCAACAGCGGCAACGGTGGAAAAAGTCATGAGAAATGCCAAATTATTGGATTTGGCAAAACGTCCGGTGATGATTGAGTTAATTTTAGAAGCCTTACCGGAAATTGAGTCAGGAAAACCCATTGATTTATCCCGAATTTACTTTTATGCCGTGCGCCGAAAAATGGAACGGGATATTAAAACCGAACGCACGTTTACCTCAATGGCGGATAAATTATATTTCCTCTGCGAACTATCCTGGGAAATGCTCTCTAGCGATCGCATGAGTCTCAACTTCCGAGAATTTCCCAACCGCCTGCGTCGCCTCTTCAGTACCGTAGTCCAACAACAAAAAGATTTAGACCACTGGCATTATGACATGATGGCTCAAACCATGCTGATTCGTAATGCCGAAGGAGATTATACCCCCGCCCATCGCTCACTCTTAGAGTTTTTTGTCGCCTACAAATTTGCCGTGGAATTGGGCATTTTAGCCCCGGATTTTGCAGAATTTGCCGACCTCAAACAGTTTCCCCCTCCGTCCGAACTCTCCCAAACCTTTGGCAAAGCACCCTTAACCCAAGCGGTTTTAGAGCTATTATTGCCCAGTGTTGACCCCGGAGAAACCACCAAAACCCGATTATTACAATTAGTCCAATCCACCCAAGGTCAATGTGAAAATGAAGCGGGATATCTAGGCGGAAATGCGGTCACTTTACTGTTAAAACTCGACCCCAATGCCCTAGATAATAGTGACCTCCGAGATACAGTCATCTTAGGGGCTGATTTTACCTCGGCCAATTTACGGAATGTCAATTTAGCCCAAGCGAATTTAAAATATTGTACCTTTACGACCGTATTTGGGACAGTTTTATCCGCAGCATTTAGTCCCGATGGGGAGTGGTTTGCCACGGGAGATGCCAATGGGGAAATTTATTTATGGCAAGTGGAGGGTAAACCCTTGGTGTTGTGCCAAGGACATTCTGCCGCAGTCTGGTCCGTGGCAGTCACCCCCGATGGCAAAACCCTGGTTTCGGGTAGCGATGATGGCACAGTTAAAACCTGGGATATCCGGACGGGGAACTGTTTACAAACGTTAGAGGGTCATAGCCATTTTGTGCGATCGGTCGCCGTTACTCCTGATGGCAAAACTATCGTTTCCGGGAGCAACGATCGCACCCTTAAACTCTGGGATTTAGAAACCGGCAACTGTCATACAACCTTATACGGACATGGTAGCATCATCTGGTCTGTAGCCATCACTCCCGATGGCAAAACCATCGCCTCCGGTAGCGCAGATCAAACCGTGAAACTCTGGGATGTGGAAACTGGCGTCTGTCGCAAAACCCTAGAGGGACATACAGAGTGGGTTTTATCCGTGGCAATCACCCCGGATGGCATCACCCTCGCCTCCGGTAGTGCGGGAGGAACCGTGAAACTCTGGAATTTAACCACAGGAAACTGTCATACAACCTTAGAGGAACAGAGTAGTTCCGTTTGGTCCTTAGCAGTTGCTGCGGATAACCGCACTCTGATCGGAGGCAGTGCTGATGGGACGGTGAAAGTCTGGGATATGACCACCGGGGACTGTTTACATCGGTTACCGGATCATAATAGTCGGGTGGGAACTGTGGCAATTGCTCCCGATGGCCGCACTTTGGTCTCCGGAAGTGATGACGAAACTGTGAAACTTTGGGATATTGTGCGAGGAGAATGCCTCACCACCCTACAAGGATATGCCAGTGCGGTATGGTCCTTGGCCCTCGCCCCCGATGGCAACACCCTCGCCTCCGGCAGTGCCGATCGCCGCGTCAAACTCTGGGATTTAACCACCGGGGAATGTTTGAATACCGGGCAGGGACATCCCAGTAAAGTGCTATCGGTCGCCATTCCCCCCACGGGAGACTATCTCACAAGCATTAGCGATGATGGCACTCTCCATCGTTGGGATATGCAGACAGGTGAGCCTCTCACCACCCCCTGGAACCCCCCCAGTTCTGGGGAAGTGATGGCATTGTCCCCGGATGGTAAAACCTTAGCCTGCGGGAGTGCGGACTCTACGGTAAAACTCTGGGATTTGCAAACGGAACAGGGGATGAAACCCTTACCCGGCCATACCAGCGCGGTCGTCTCTCTCTCTTTCAGTAGCGATAGCACTATCCTGGTTTCCGGGACCGATGATGGCACAATGAATTTGTGGGATTTTCGGACAGGGGAATGCGTGAAAACTTTACAGGGTCAAGGCGATTACGTCTGGGCCGTGGCAGTTTCCCCGGATGGGAAAACCCTCGCCTCTGGCCGGGAAGATGGCATGGTGAGTCTCTGGGATGTAGAAACCGGAGACTGTATCAAAACCTTCGATGGACATGGGAGTGCCGTGTTATCCCTGGTGTTTCATCCCGAGGGGAAAACGCTGGTATCTGGGAGTTATGATGAAACAATCAAAGTGTGGGAGTTGGAGTCAGGAGAGTGTGTACAGGCGATCGTGAATAAACCCTATGCCGGGATGGATATTACCGGGGCGACGGGATTAACCGAGGCCCAAAAAGCCACCCTCAAGGCATTAGGGGCGATCGAGCAGTAGAGTTTATAAAGATAGCCCTGTCCAGGTAATAAATTCAATGACCCAAAATGTGAAAAAATGTAGCCGCGCTGCGAGCGATCGCCTGTCCAGGTAATAAATTCAATGACCCAAAATGTGAAAAAATGTAGCCGCGCTTCGAGCGATCGCCTGTCCATAAGATAAATTCAATGACCCAAAATGTGAAAAAATGTAGCCGCGCTTCGAGCGATCGCCTGTCCATAAGATAAATTCAA
>NZ_JAMXOT010000060.1 GCF_024220515.1 Oscillatoria sp. HE19RPO | reverse complement strand
GTAACGACTTCAGTCGTTCTCTTAGTTCGTAGTAACGACTTCAGTCGTTCTCTTAGTTCGTAGTAACGACTTCAGTCGTTCTCTTAGTTCGTAGTAACGACTTCAGTCGTTCTCTTAGTTCGTAGTAACGACTTCAGTCGGGAGCATCTCAATTTGGCACTTGATACTTTTAGGGGGCAGGAAAAGCCTGTAACTGTTCAAATTAGTGCAGATTGCCAATATTAAACTAAAGAAGAGAAAAACGGTACTAAGCTGCTCACCGTCGTTCATTGGATGCTCTGAGGGAAATTATGAAACTCGACTGGGTGCGGCGTTGCAGCCGATGAATGAGCTAGAAGCATTGAATTTAAATAGTCAATAGCTGAGGAGGGTGATTTGATGTGATAAAATTTTATTTATTTGAATTTAATTAAAGCTGATGAACTTGAATCCTGAACAGTTAGAACGCCTTGACGCCTGTATCCAAGAAATAGGTGAAATTTTGTACAGCCAGATGGACTCAGTTAAGCTTAAAGACATGGAAATGTTAGAAAGCATGACGCGGCAACATATCTTGGACTATATAGGGCCAAAACTTTTGTTTTTTTTTATCTCTCAAGTGACCGGAACAACTCACGGAAAAAACCGGAAACTTAAAACTTGTGTAGGAAACCTAACTTTAACTAACAAACAAGCCCATATTATGGGAATAACCTCCTATGCTCGCCTCAGCCCACTTTTATTAAAATGTAGTTTGTTAGTGAGTGCTAAAGCTTCTTATGGAATGGGAGAAAAGGACATAGAAGTCTTGACGGGGGTCCAAGTTTCTCATAGTACATTACAACGTCAAGTTAATAAGTCAGAATTTGATTGGCCTTCAGCTAAACAAGCCGTAAGTGAAGTCAGCATTGATGGAGGTAAAGTTAGACTGCGTACTCCCTTTCAAGGCGCTCCTTGTGTCTGGAAAGATTATAAAGTAGGAAGAATGCAAGGAATTTACTATGGGGCGAGCTTTCAAGACCCTCAAACTTTAACGGATTGGATTAATAGTCAAAAAACGACTAATCCACTCATCTGTTTAGGAGATGGGCATGACGGAATTTGGAATCTTTTTAAAGAAATAGGCAGCCCCGAACAACGTCAGGAAATTTTAGATTGGTTTCATCTTAAAGAAAATCTTTATAAAGTTAGGGGGTCAAAGAAGAACCTGAAAAAAATCGAAACTTTACTCTGGAAGGGCCAAGTTATAGAGGCTAAAGCCGAAGTGTTCAAGTATAAAAGTCACCAAGCCTCTAAATTCAGAGCGTATTTAACTAAACATGAATCCCGAATTATTAATTATGAGCAAGCTCAAAAAGAACAAATTTGTTCCATTGGCTCGGGAGCTGTAGAGTCAGCAGTTAAGCAAATTGACAAACGATTAAAATTAGCTGGAGCACAATGGAATTCCGAAAATCTCCATAAAATTTTAGGATTACGCTGTGCTTATCTTAATGGGAGCCTAGCTGCATAAGGTGACAAAGACTGACGGTTAGTTGTTATTTTTTTAGAGTTTATAACTCAATATTTTATCCCATTTATCTGATTCCCGTATGGGAAGTTAGGTCGTTTTATTCTGCCTAAAGTTTACTCCAAGCTTTGATAAACTTTTTTCTCAGCAACCCAGGCGAAGGGTCCTCCCATCATCCGACTCTAGAAAGATAATATTTTTGCCAAATTGAGATGCTCCCCTTCAGTCGTTCTCTTAGTTCGTAGTAACGACTTCAGTCGTTTCCGTATTCTTCGCCCCACAGCCTAAAGGCTGGGGCTACACAAACAAAGCCCGCCTGCGCGGGCTAGTCCATAAAACCCTGTTCAAACTATCAATAATTCTCCCCAGTTCGTAGTAACGACTTCAGTCGTTATCCCCAGTAGCAACAACCGGCGGGGGTTCAAACCCCCGCCTAACAGCTAAAGTCGGATAAATCCGACTGAAAGTCTTATCCAGTAGTATTTTTAGTCGGATTCAATTGTTCGTAGTAACGACTTCAGGGGATTCCAACAAATAAATCATCCTTGCTTTGATGCGATCGCACCTAACAAGGCTCTTTTAGCCCGCGCAGGCACCGCTTTGTCCGTGTAGCCCCAGGCTTGAGCCTGCGGGTTTTTTGAAGGTTTTATTTTTTGGAG
>NZ_JAMXOT010000426.1 GCF_024220515.1 Oscillatoria sp. HE19RPO | reverse complement strand
GGCGCAATGCTTGCGCCCTGGGGCGCAAGCATTGCGCCCCTACACCTACCTTCCTTCCAGTTAGTTCAACGTTTGGAGGATTTATATTTTCCAATCCCCTAAGTCCTATTCTCGTGTCATGGCTCTGCCATGACATGGGCAATCAGCGGCTCTGCCGCCTGTTAGAACGCACTGGAGGCAGAAATTTCAATTGGCATAAACAAGAGCATCTCCATTTGGCCTCAAAGGGGAATTTATACGTCTTGCTCCCCCTTCCCTAGGAGGGAAGGGGGTTGGGGGGTTAGGTCTATGAGCCAAATTGAGATGCTCCCGCATGAACAACCTTTCTATCCCGTTAAATCATGACCTGTGGTCTGTTCAATGTAGTCTACAACCTTCTGATAATCCTCCGGATTACTTTGAGGATGGATGATAATTCTCATCCCACTATCCGGTAAGAAAAAGGAGATTTTTCCATTACCCGGAGCGCAACAAAAGGAACTAATTCGATTCAAGTCGATATCGTATTCTTCGCGCTCGTACTGAATTTTTACCCAATGAGAGCCGAGAGAGTATTGTACGGTTTTGTTGATGAAATTTACCACGGTTTGATAAGCCTCGGTATTACTCTGAGGATGAATAACAACAGGAGTGCGACTTTGCGGTAACCAAAAGGCAATCTTTCCGTTTGGCGATCGACAAAAAGCACCGATCCGCGCTAAATCCACGACGTATGTCTCTCTGTCATAAATAAATTTGACCCAATACGTCACAAAACCTCCTCTCTCGGCAATTCCATAGCATCTACAGCCTTGTTATCAGTTACGATCGCCCAGGAGTGACAGCAGCAGAAATCTCCGATGAAACCGAGGGTTCGACATCATCAGATAGGGACTCTAATGCCGCTTGGATGAATCCTTTAAACAGGGGATGCGGGTTACTGGGTCGAGATTGAAACTCGGGATGGAATTGAGTGGCAATGAAAAACGGATGAGAGGGGAGTTCAATAATTTCCACCAGTCGGCCATCGGGGGAGGTGCCACTGACCACATATCCGGTTTCAATAAAGAGGTTGCGATAAGCATTATTGAACTCATAGCGATGGCGATGGCGTTCATAAATCACCTCTTTTTGATAAACCGAGGCGGCAAGGGTATCGGGAATTAAGCGACAGGGATATAATCCTAAGCGCATGGTCCCACCCAAATCCACCACATCTTGCTGTTCAGGCAGGAGGTTGATAATCGGGTTGCTGGTATCGGGGTCGAATTCGGCACTGTTGCCATCTTCCAATTTGGCAACATGACGCGCCCATTCGATCGCCGCGCACTGCATTCCTAAACATAACCCGAGGAAGGGAATCCGGTGTTCTCGGGCATATTGAATCGCGGAGATTTTGCCATCCACCCCGCGAATCCCAAATCCACCGGGAACTAAGACCCCTTGGACATCTTTAAGAAATTTTTCAGGGCCATAAGCTTCGATATCTTCGGAGTTAACCCAACTGAGATTGACATCGACTTCATAGGCGATCGCCGCGTGTTTAATCGCTTCAATCACGGACAAATAAGCATCACTGAGGCGAACATATTTCCCGACAATGGCAATATTGATTGGTTTTCCACCGCCATACAACCGTTCTACTAGGGTTTGCCACTTACTGAGATCCGGTTGACGGGGGTCGAGTTGCAGTAAATCCAGGGCTTGCTCCGCCAACCCTTCCCGTTCTAAAATCAGGGGCACTTCATAAATACTGCTGGCATCTTGCGCCGTAATCACGCATTGCACCGGAACGTCACAGAACTCTGACATTTTGTCCTTGAGTCCCGCAGGCAGAGGGCGATCGCATCGACAGACTAAAATATCCGGCTGGATCCCGATCGCTCTAAGTTCCTTCACCGAGTGCTGAGTGGGTTTCGTCTTCATCTCTCCGGCAGCACCAATCCAAGGCACCAGGGTGACATGAATGTACAAAACATTATTGCGCCCAACTTCCTTGCGAAACTGCCGAATCGCTTCCAAAAAGGGTTGGGATTCGATATCACCCACAGTCCCGCCAATTTCCGTAATCACCACATCTGGATTGGTATTTTTAGCCACCCGTTTGATGCGTTCTTTGATTTCATTGGTAATATGGGGAATCACCTGGACCGTCCCCCCCTGATAATCTCCACGCCGTTCTTTATTCAGGACTGCCTGATAAATGGAACCTTGGGTCACGCTATTCAGACAAGACATGGACGTATCGGTGAAGCGTTCATAATGTCCTAAGTCTAAATCCGTTTCAGCGCCATCCTCGGTCACAAAGACCTCTCCATGCTGAAAGGGACTCATGGTACCCGGATCAAC
This sequence comes from Oscillatoria sp. HE19RPO, assembly GCF_024220515.1. Taxonomy (GTDB): domain Bacteria; phylum Cyanobacteriota; class Cyanobacteriia; order Cyanobacteriales; family Laspinemataceae; genus Laspinema. The sequence continues at coordinate 5,408 of NZ_JAMXOT010000426.1, read as the reverse complement.
ATTAATATAAGGGTCCAGTTTCAAAATGGAGACGGAATAATCCCGGGACTTGAGCAACCGTCCCAGACTCGCAGCGACAATCCCTTTTCCGATACTGGAAACGACCCCACCCGTTACAAACACAAACTTAGTCATAAAATTTACCCAACGCTCTGATTTACGCGCCTATATCCTGGGTTCATTGTGCCACATTTTACCGCAGGAGTACCCTCGATCCTGGTCCTAAAACCACGAATCCTAACGGGGAACGGAAGAATGCCCAATTTTCATCTCGGGCGATCGGACCACCCTTGAACTGAGGAGGTGGGGTTGGCAATGCCCAGCTTATTCTACAGTCAGGATTGAAACCCCCTCATTACAATAGAAAGATTGAGGGCAGATATTACGGTGGCACAACCGGAGTTCCAACCCAGGACTCTGGGTGCTAGGGTGCATGGGAATGATTGGGACAAGTTTGGGGAGGGAATCCGGTTGGGGTTGCTCCTTCTGTGGACTGTCCACATCATTTAAGATTGGCGATGGGTTTGAGCAAATAGAACAGCAAATGAAAAAATCTAGCAATCGACCAAAACTATTACCCCTGGCAATCGTGGGGTCTCTGACGGTGTTTCCGGCATTCGGGACCCTTGGGGGGACTGTATCCGGGGGTACAGCGCCTAGAACCCTCTTAACTTTCATTCCCGAGGTTGCTGAGGGCCCGATCGCCCAGGAAACTCAGGAACCTCGGGAATTACCCCTGATTGATCCGAATGCTGAGGACCCTGTTGATGTTGCACCCCAGGAGTGGGTTGATTTTGAACCCCAGGACCCGGTTGATTCTGCATCCGAGGACCTCAAGTTTGAACAGGTCATGCAAGGGGCCAGGTCCAAAAATTTGAGCCGTCGCCCCCTAAGTGAGATTATCTCTGGGGTGGCGGAACAATTGATCGGCACCCCTTACGTTGCCGGGTTATTAGATCAATCCCCCGAGGAAACTCTGGTGGTTTCCCTGGCGGGGTTTGACTGTGTATTATTTATAGAAACTGTCCTGGCGATCGCCCGAGGTATTGCGGTCCAAGATTACACCTACGAAGGATTAGAAAAGCGCGTTGAAGAACAACGCTATCGCGATGGTAAACTCACAGACTATTGCAGTCGTCTCCACTATTTCTCAGACTGGATTTATGATAATGCCAAACGCGGTCTGGTTGAAAATATCACCCCATCCCTGGGCGGAATTCCTCTGAATCAAACCTTAAATTTTATGACAGAGCATCGTCAAAGCTATCCCCAACTGGCAGATGATGAAAATTATAATTGCATTCGGCAAGTGGAAGCCAAGCTCAAGGATGTTCCTCTGACCTATATTCCCCAAGACCAAATTTCTACCCTCTACGATCGCCTCCAACCAGGAGACATCATTGCCACCGCTACGGATATCGCAGGACTCGATGTCACCCATACTGGATTGGTTTATCAATCCCAAGATGGCAAAATGGGATTTATTCATGCTTCTCCCAGTGGACAAGTCACCGTTTCCCCGGATTTACAATCTTATGTTCAAGCCGTGGAAGGTCAAATTGGCATTATTGTCGCCCGTCCCCTAGATAACCGTCCTCAACGCCCGGATACCTTACCTTCTTTTTAAAGCGTTTTCAGGTTAAATTGACAGGGTTCGTCCTGTCTTTTCCCTGTTAACCCTTGACGAATTTCGAGCTAAATTTGACTTTAACCCATGCGAAACCTGTTTCTGTCCACGGCCATTGCATCTATTATGCTTACCACTCCTGCTGCTGCCCAACAAGGGTTGTTTGTGGCCTATCCTCCCCCGGAACATAAAACGACTTCTGACCGGATTTTCTTAATTGGAACGGCTGCACCGGATGCGGAAGTGTTAGTCAATGGACAACGAATTGACCGCAGTCCGGCTGGACATTTTGCTCCGAGTTTTCCCTTAGAATTGGGGGAAAATGTTTTTACCTTAACCCATCAAGACCAACAACTCCAAATCAAGGTCACCCGCGAGTCTAGTTCGCCGCCGGTTCCGGAAGGAATGGCCTTTGTGGAGAGTTCTCTAACCCCGACGGTTGATATTGCCAGAATGTCGGGAGAGTTGATTTGTTTTGGGGCAATTGCGCCACCGAATGCGACGGTTTCTGTGCAAGTTGGCGATCGCACGATTCCCTTAATGCTCAATCGGGAATCGGTTTCTCTGCCTTCTAATTTAGCAGTCTTAACCGGGACAACGGAACCGAATGTTTCCCGGGAAGCCGGGAATTTTGAAGGTTGTACCACGGCCCCCCAAGACCCGACCAATTGGGGTCAACCGCGTTATCAATTGTCCATGAATGGAGAGACGAAAACCCAAATGGCAGGGGGGAATATTGAGATTATTTCCCCCAGTCAAATTACCGTGGCGGAGGTGACTGCTGAGGCAGCGGTGGCGCGGACCGGCCCCAGTACCAATCATTCCCGTCTCACACCGTTGCCGAAGGGGACTCGCGCTGCTGTGACGGGACGGGAGGGGGAATGGATTCGGTTAGATTACGGGGCCTGGATTAAAGCGGAGGAAGCACGAATTTTGTCGGCTGGGATTCCCCCGCGATCGGCAATTCGGGGAGTGCGATCGCGCCAAGTTCCCGGATGGACCGAAGTGCTATTTCCCCTACAAACCGCTGTACCTGTTACGGTCAAACAGGGCGATCGCAACTTTGTTCTCACACTCCATAACACAATCGCCCAAACCGATACCATCGCTTTCAATGACGATCGCTTAGTCGAACGCATGGATTGGCAACCCTCGGGCAACAATCAAGTCGAATATACATTTCACCTCAAACCCTCACACCAATGGGGATACAAAATGCGCTATGAAGGCACAACCCTAATTCTCTCCCTGCGTCATCCCCCCACCGTCACCGGCAGTCGCAATCAACCCCTAGCTGGGATGAGAATTCTCATCGATCCCGGACATGGCAGCAGCGAGGACCTCGGTGCTCGCGGACCCACAGGTTATCCCGAAAAAGATGTCAACCTGGTTGTCTCCAATCTCCTGCGAGATGAACTCCAACAGCGCGGCGCGACGGTGTTAATGACCCGAGAAGGAGATGAAGATTTATGGCCGCACGATCGCGTTGAACAAATCGAACGAGACGAACCTCACCTCGCCCTCAGCGTCCATTATAATGCCTTACCCGACTTCGGCGATGCCATCAATACCGCTGGAATAGGGATGTTTTGGTATCATCCCCAAGCTCATGATTTATCGGTGTTTTTGCATAACTATTTAGTGCAGAAATTAAACCGCCCGTCCTATGGCGTGTTTTGGAATAATTTAGCCTTAACTCGTCCCACAGTTGCTCCCTCAATTTTACTCGAACTCGGGTTTATGATTAATCCCACTGAGTTTGAGTGGATTGTCGATGAAAATGAACAGAAAAAGTTAGCCAAAACTCTGGCTGATGGCATTGTCGATTGGTACGCCACCACTCGGTAAAGTTTCATCCCTCCCAGAGGACCAGAAACCGGGTTTCTGCAACAATTTTTGTTGGATTGCCTAACTTGATGAAAGAAACCCGGTTTCTCAACCCCTACTCCAGGACCAGAAACCGGGTTTCTGCAACAATTGTCGTTTTATTGCTTAATACCAATTTCATTAATAGACTTCTTGCAGAATTATCTTAGGCCCCCCAGTAATTAAACATTTATTCCTCTGGCTTCCCCCTTCTTAAGGGGGACGGGAGGGGGATAATCAGGGGGACGGGAGGGGGATAATCAGGGGGGTTGGGGGGATCAATCCGGAATTTTGCCAGAGGTCTAATCTGAACTACAGATTTGATATTAACTTCAGCATAAGTCTTGATGTTTTATCTTTATAATTAGGCTTAAAGAGGTATTCAATCATTTGCAATCGGTCATGGAGGTGGCCTCTTGTATGGACAATGCAGAGACTAGACGATCGCAAGAATTGAGAGATCGGGCCGTAGAGTTGGCGATCGCCAATCGTGAGAGTGAAGCGAGTGCAGTTTTTGCCGAGGCAACGACAGCAACTCGCGCTATTCGTAAAATGTCCAGTCGAGCCATTGCGCTGTGCGAGTTAGCCGCCGCATTCCACCGAGCCAACCGTCATGATGAAGCACAGGCTCTGTTTGCCGAAATCCCCCAAATCGCTAAGTTCCTTTGGCCTGTTTATAGTCGAGAAAACGTGCTAAGTGAGCTAGTGGCAGCGTTGGCGCAAACCGGACAGTTTTCCGAAGCTGCCTCTATTGCGGCTTCTCTGGTGGGGGAACGCGAGCGCATCAAGGCGCTGAGGAGTTTGGCGACTGCCTGGACTCAAGCTGGAAACTTTGAGGAAGCCACAAATGTGATCCGTTCGATTTCCCAGGGGACCGATCGAGTCCGGGGGTTTTTAGAATTGGCCGTGACATTGGAGAATAGCGATCGCCCGGATGAAGCTAGCGCTATGTTTACTGAAGCCGCCACAATCGCTCGTTCTGTGGAAGGTTGGGCGGTTTACTCGTTACTTAACGTGGTGACAGCCTTGAAAGGAGTGAACCGATTCAGGGAAGCGGATGCCCTTCTGACTGAAGCTAAAACGATCGCCTATTCTATTGGCGATAATGTGTGGGGAGAGAATAGTCTCAACGTACTGGCAAAGGAACTGACACAAGCTGGACGTTTTTCTGAGGCCATAGAAGTAGCTCGCTCCATGCGCTATCCCGGTTGGCCGGAAAAGGCCCTCTGTCAAATCGTGGCAGCACAGGCTCGTTCTGGACAGTTCTCAGAGGCTACTACACTAGCCTACTCGATCCGCGTTGATGGTTATCGAGCCGAAGCGCTAAATCACTTGGGCACAGCACTCAAGTTAGCTAATCGGGATGCGGAAGCGAGTGCCATTCTTTCGGAGGCGGAAGCAACTCTGAAAGCCGCAAGCAAAGCCTGGGCAGAGGCGCTTGCTGACGAGTTGGATTGAATGTGAGAGGGTGGTTAGATTGCCTAAATTTAGGAAAGAAACCCGGTTTCTCACCCCCTACTCATAGGACCAGAAACCGGGTTTCTGCGACAATTGTTGTTGGATTGCCTAAATTTAGGAAAGAAACCCGGTTTCTCACCCTTTACCCCAGGACCAGAAACCGGGTTTCTGCGACAATTGTTGTTGGATTGCCTAAGTTGATGAAAGAAACCCGGTTTCTCACCCCCTACCCCAGGACAAGAAACCGGGTTTCTGCGACAATTGTTGTTGGATTGCCTAAGTTGATGAAAGAAACCCGGTTTCTCACCCCCCACCCCAGGACCAGAAACCGGGTTTCTGCGACAATTGTTGTTGGATTGCCTAAATTTAGGAAAGAAACCCGGTTTCTCACCCCCCACCCCAGGACAAGAAACCGGGTTTCTGCGACAATTGTTGTTGGATTGCCTAAATTTAGGAA
>NZ_JAMXOT010000425.1 GCF_024220515.1 Oscillatoria sp. HE19RPO | reverse complement strand
AAGCCCGCCTGCGCGGGCTAATTTTCAACGCCTATTAACAAGCCAATTTCAGATAATTTCGGCCCAATTCTAACTCCCCCCCTTAGCAAGGGGGGGCTGGGGGGGGTTCCCTCCAAATCCCGCAACAATCCTAATATAAAATCGGACCTAAATCCAAAACAAACCCCGGCAACACATCTTCTCCCGAGAGGGTTTCAGGAGACTCAATGATTTCCACATCTTGCCCAGGACGATAAATTTCCACTCGCAGATTTTGACGGTCAATTAACCAGCCTAACCGCACCCCATTCTCCAGATATTCTAACATTTTATCCTGTAACTCTTTCAAGGAATCACTAGCCGAACGTAACTCCACCACAAAATCAGGACAGAGGGGAGCAAATTGCTGTTTTTGTGCCTCCGTCAACCCCTCCCACCGCGCTTTTTGAATCCACGAAGCATCGGGCGATCGATTTCCACCTTTGGGCATTTTAAATCCGGCAGAAGAGTCAAAGGCAACACCTAAATCATTCGTATCCGTCCAATTGAATAACTGCTGAATCAGTCTACCATTCCGATTGCCCGTATCGCTGCCCGTCGGTGGCATAATAATTAATTCTCCCGTTGCCGTCCGTTCAAACCGTAAATCCCGGTTGTTTTGACAGAGTTTAAAAAACTGCTCATCGGTTAAATCCAGGGTTAATTTCACCGGGGTAAACGGTTCGAGGGTTGCCAATTCCATAGTTTTATGCCAATTCTTTATCTATCGAGTTGTACTATTCGCTGTTAATATAAAATTGGACCTAAATCCAAAATAAAACCAGGTAACACTTCTTTTCCAGACAGGGTTTCAGGAGACTCAATAATTTCCACATCTTGCCCAGGACGATAAATTTCTACTTGCAGATTTTGACGGTCAATTAACCATCCTAACCGCACCCCATTCTCCAGATATTCTATCATTTCATCCTGTAACTCTTTTAAAGAATCACTAGCAGAACGTAACTCCACCACAAAATCGGGACATAGCGGCAGAAATTTCTCCCGTTGGTCCGGAGTTAAGGCATTCCAGTGTGCCATATGAACCCAAGAGGCATCGGGGGAACGATTTCCTCCGTTGGGTAATTTAAAACCCCCATTCGAGTCAAACGCTTTCCCTAAATTATTCTGCCGACTCCACCCTTGCAACTGATAAGAGAGTTCGATGTTACGATTGCTGGTTTCTCCTCCCGTCGGTGACATAATAATTAATTCTCCCGTTGCCGTCCGTTCAAATCGTAAATCGCGGTTGTTTTGACAGAGTTGAAAAAACTGCTCATCAGTTAAATCTAGGGTTAATTTCACCGGGGTAAACGGTTCGAGGGTTGCCACTTCCATAGTTTTATCCCAATCGTTTATATAAGGGAACGAGTTGCGCCATTTCCTGCTGATATCTATGGTAACCCATTCAGCACAGATGGCAACGGGGCCGGGATTGAGAAAAGCCTCTCAGGAAACGGCCCAAGTTCTGGTAAAATTAGCTCGGGGGATAGGGAAGGATGAAAGATGAACGACCAAACACCCATGACCAATGACCAATAACCAGCCATGATGACTTTAGAACCGCCGAACTCCGAGTCTAGCCCTAGCTTTATTTCTCCTGCGTTGCCGCCTGAGTTTATGGCGGAAAATCCTCCTGCCGATCGCCCGATTCGGTTGGGGATTATGGCATCGGGGAGTGGCAGCAATTTTGAGGCGATCGCCGCTGCAATTTCTAGCGGACAACTCCATGCCAAAATTCAGGTTCTGATTTACAATAACCCCAATGCCAAGGTTTTAGAACGGGCGAATCGATGGCAGGTTCCGGCGGTTTTACATAACCATCGGGATTATTCGAGTCGAGAAGATTTAGATGCAAAAATTATTGAAACGTTGCACGAGCATGATGTAGAATTAGTGGTGATGGCCGGTTGGATGCGGATTGTTACGCCGGTTTTGATTGATGCGTTTCCCAGTCGTATTTTGAATCTGCACCCGAGTTTATTACCCAGTTTTAAAGGCGGTCATGCGGTGGAAGATGCCCTCGCCGCTGGGGTGAAGATTAGCGGTTGTACGGTGCATTTGGTCGCGCCGGAAGTGGACAGTGGGAAGATTTTAATGCAAGCAGCAGTTCCCGTATTTTCTAATGATACACGAGAGAGTTTACACGCTCGAATTCAGGTCCAGGAACATCAGATTTATCCCCTGGCGATCGCAATTGCTGCTGCGGGTATCCATCGGCGATCGGCCCGGTAATACCAAATCAAGGCAGGAAAAGTCCGTTTTCTTGTCTTAGCCTGCGTAGGCAGGCTTTGTCCGTATAGCCCCAGGCTTTAGCCTGCGGGTATAAGTTTAATCTACCGATCGCCCTTCGTTGCCCGTTTTACCAAGTTTCCACAACACACTGGAAATCAAATTGGTCACAATGTGCGCGGTGATAGGAACAAATAAATTTCCGGTTACCAGCGCACTCCCCCCTAAAATAAGTCCGACTACCGTTGCCCACACCATATAGGGCCATTGCTGGAGTCCACTCAGATGTAACACGCCAAAGCATAAACTGGAGAGGATTAACCCCACGGCATTTAACCCGATCGCCGGCAGCATTACCCCTCTAAATAACAGTTCCTCACTCAGTCCCGGTAATAGCCCCAACCAGACTAAATCCGGCCAGACTAGGGGTTCTAAAACAATTTGTAGATAGAAGTCCGCACAGCGTCGATATCCCGGCCACAAGCGATAAACCACGGAACTGGTGGCGCTGATGGCGAGTCCTAACCCCACCCCACCTGCGATCGCCACGCCATCCCAACCCCAACCCAGTCTCGTGACATTGCCAAAGTATAGCCAGAGTTTGGCTATCCCAAACAACACAATCGCCGTTACTCCCATTCCCATGAGAATTTGAGTGCGGGTAAAGGGTTCCAGTTGTGGATCGTTCGGAAGCTGTTCTGTCACGGCTGTTCTCGGTTTACAAGGTAGATGATTGACACCAAGTGCTGAACTTTCCGATGCAACTTCCGACAGGGCGATCGCCATTAATCCGAAAGGCATTGGAGAGACGAGAGACTTGGACTTAGGGCAGTTGGGGCAATTCCACCCCGATGCGCCACCAACCAACCCAGGGCCTCTAAGTAGGAATTAACCTCAATGGCGGGTACTCCCAGACTCGCTGGGGGGACTTGCATCTGAGTTTGATTCTCTCGGACGGCAATAATCTGGGCAGATTGGTGACTTAAACTTAACACAGCACTGCCTCCGGCTGCTGTAGCAGGTATGACGAGGGCATCGACTTGTTCGACCCAAATATCTGAGGGTTGACAATGGGGGGATTTTGTGCTAATAAATTGAGGAGCGCGACTCAGCCCAGCCAAGACACAGGGTAAGAAAGTATAGCCAATTTCTTCGGCAGCGGAACGGGGAGAGATATCCGGGTCGAGGGGAAGGGGTAACAAGGCCGGGGCATGAGCACAGGGAATTTTGAAGGTACGAACGATTAGATGACTGATCACCGCTTCTGCACCAGCGAGGGGATCGACGCCGGTCCCGTGGCGATAGTTGTGGAGGGCTTCGCTTTCCATATCATCGGGAAATCGGGCAACCACGGCGATTGCCTCCGCTTTGGCATCCTTGATTAACCGTTCAGCGGCCCTGAGTAAGCTATCCGGGTTACCAATGGTTCCCCAACTTGCACCGGCAGCAGAGGTTCGCAATTCGACCTTTAACGGTGCATCGGTGATCACATATTCAGTTAGATTTAAGCCTAAAGTTGCTCTAGTCGCATCGGCAGCTTGTAAGTGGCGAATTCTGAGTTCCGGTTCGATCGCACAGTCGAGGATTAAACCGATGCGATTTTGATGGACAGGTTGCAGTCCCCACTCTCCCTTAGCAAAACAGTCGAGTCCATATCCTTCCACATAGAAAGCATTAGAAATCGGCCAATATAATTGTGCGCCATTGAGGACATTGGGGTGAGTAATTAGGCGATCGCAAACTTGGGCGATCGCCCTTGCCACTGGCAACGCATCTCCCGCATAACCCCCAATAGCCGCCCCTACTCCTGTGGGGACGATTAGCATTACTGTGTAAGGACGTTGGATCATAGGGATGGGTCATTGGTCATTGGTCATTGGTCATTGGTCATTGGTTATTTGTGTTGGGTTGATGGGGGGATTGGGGAGATGTTTGTAGTAACGACTTCAGTCGTTCTCTTCCCCAGTTTGTAGTAACGACTTCAGTCGTTATCCGCCGTTCGTAGTAACGACTTCAGTCGTTTCTTCTCCCCCTTCATCCCTTATCCTTCCTGTACAGTCACCACCGCTTCCACTGCAACTTTTTGAGTTTCTTCATCCACCGAAGTCACCGCCCAACGCAGAGGTTCACCGCGCTTTTCCAGTTCCGTTTCAATAGCTTGCTGTAACTCAACCGGAGAAGCTTGTAAATCAATTTCAGCAGAAATAAAATGAGTCGTCATGGTTAAGAATTCCCTTGTACTTTATGGTCAGAATATTAACTATTTCAAACCCCAATCTGAAAGATTAGTGACCGAATTGAGCTTCATAGACTTCATCTTCCTTTTCAGTTTCAATCTTGAGGTCCGATCGCGGATAAGCAACACATAACAGGACATATCCCTGCGCTTGCATATCGGTTCCCACCCCCATGCCATCAGACTGATCCACCGTACCTTCGCCGATAATTTTAGCGGCACAGGTGGTGCAGACTCCCGCATTGCAGGAACTGGGTAGATCCAGAATTCCAGCAGCATAAGCGGCGCGAAGAATCTGTTTATCTTCTGGCACTTCAATCTTGTGGGAAGTGCCTTTATGGATAATTTCAACGGTATAAGTTTTGCCCATTGTCTCAGTTCCAGGAAATGACTTGCAGTGCGATTTTGCCCAATTTCTGAGCTTATCACTGATTGGGGTGTTTTACTACGTCGGTGGGAGAATCAAGAGACCTCTCCCCTGCCCTCTCCTAAGAGGAGAGGGAGAATCAAGAGACCTCTCCCCGGCCCTCTCCTAAGGGAACTCCAAAAAATAAAACCTTCAAAAAACCCGCAGGCTCAAGCCTGGGGCTACACGGACAAAGCGGTGCCTGCGCGGGCTAAAAGAGCCTTGTTAGGTGCGATCGCATCAAAGCAAGGATGATTTATTTGTT
>NZ_JAMXOT010000424.1 GCF_024220515.1 Oscillatoria sp. HE19RPO | reverse complement strand
TTATGCACCAAACCCGGTTTCTGGTGCCCTTGAAGTGGGTGTTTTTGACTCCCTTGCAGTGGGTTAGAAACCGGGTTTCTTTCGTAAATTTAGGCGATGTGGCAAAAGTTATGCACCAAACCCGGTTTCTGGTGCCCTTGCTAGAGAGTGTTTACAGATTTAATCCGCATCCTCCTCATCCACATACTCGACTTCATAACCATCTCCATCAATGTCATCATCACCATCTCGATTAGAATGACCCACCGAGTTGGCAGAAACCACCGCGCCGAGTTCTAACTGTTCTCGCACCTTCTTCTCAATTTCGTTGGTGATGGGGAGATTTTCTTCCAGATACTTCAGAGAATTATCCCGTCCTTGACCGATATTATCTCCGTTGTAGCTATACCAAGCGCCTTTACGATTAATCACGCCGGTTTCTTCTGCCAAATCAATCAAGCATCCCATATTAGAAATGCCCTTGCCGAACAAAATATCAAATTCAGCAATCCGGAAGGGTGGCGCAACTTTATTTTTTGCCACCTTGACTTTAGCCCGAATTCCATATTCTTCCGTGCCTTTTTTCAAGGTTTGAATCCGGCGGATATCTAAACGGACCGATGCGTAAAACTTGAGTGCATTTCCCCCGGTGGTGGTTTCCGGGTTGCCGTAACCGCCAATTTTTTGCCGTAACTGGTTGAGGAAAATCACTGTACAGCCGGATTTACCAATATTTCCGGTAATTTTCCGCAACGCATGACTCATCAACCGTGCTTGTAACCCGATGGTGGGGTCGCCCATTTGGCCCTCGATTTCCGCCCGAGGGACTAGGGCCGCCACGGAGTCAATCACCACGAGGTCCACTGCTGCCGATCGCACTAACTGGTCCGCAATTTCTAGGGCCATCTCTCCCGTATCCGGTTGAGACACGAGTAAATTTTCGATATCAACCCCCACTTTCGCGGCATAACTCGGGTCTAGGGCGTGTTCCGCATCCACAAAAGCAGCTAGTCCCCCAGCTTTTTGAACTTCTGCAAGCGCGTGGAGTGCCAGGGTGGTTTTACCGGCACTTTCTGGTCCATAAATCTCAATAACACGGCCTTTTGGTAACCCGCCACCCAGGGCTAAATCGAGAGTAAGCGCCCCTGATGGAATCGTTTCGACCCTCATCTTGGTGGCATCTCCCAGGCGCATAATCGCCCCTTTGCCAAAGCTGCGCTCAATTTGGGAAAGCACCACTTTTAGGGCCTTGTCTTTTTCAGAATTCGCTGTGCTTGCTGTAGCCATTATCTTATTTTGGGACTTGCAGATTGGGTATGTTGACTATCTATTCTACATTACTTCAGCTTGGGCTGGAGGGGGGGCATCAAAGGTTAAAATTGTTTTAAAAATGGAGTGGCTTCTCCCCCAGGTGGCCGCCATGCTGGAAACGCTATAAAAGTCTTGCTGATTATAGCTTTTATTCTTGATACGGAATCCGGTTGTCAAAGGTCTGTCAAAACCCGCACCCTGAAGGGTGGAGGCTCACAGGACGAAGCCCGCCTGCGCGGGCTAAAAACGACAACGGACTTTTACCAACCGGATTTGGTATGAGTCCCTGCTCACCCTCGCTCAGAACTACTCCCGGACTTAGGGAGAGTGGGAGAATCTCCCCTAAATGTAGAGGCGATTCGCGAATCGCCTCTACATTTAGGGTTTAATGTTAAAGATTGCGTAAGTCCTGTGCTCATGAATCAGTCAAACGCTTATCAAATGCTGACGGATACGGCCCTCTCGGTGGCTGGATTGACCGCCTACATCCAAGAGTTGTTGGAGTTGGATACGCAACTGCGGCAAGTCTGGGTAATGGGGGAGGTTTCGAGTGCCAATCACCATCGCAGTGGGCTGTTTTTCACGTTGCAGGAACCGGATGGGAGTGCGGCGATTCGCTGTGTGGTTTGGAATTCTCAACTTGGAAAGTTGGTGCAGACGCCTTCAAGGGGGGAGCAAATTTTGGTGTTGGGTAGTATTCGGATTTATCCGAAGCGGGGAGAGTATCAGCTAACGGTGTGGCAGGGGTTTCCGGCAGGGGAAGGGTTGCAGGCCCTGCGTTATCGCCAGTTGCGATCGCGCTTGGAAACCGAAGGGTTATTTGATGCAGATAGAAAGCGCCGGTTACCGCGTCATCCGCAGATTATTGCGGTAGTAACGTCTCCCCAGGCGGCAGCATGGGGGGATATTCAGCGGACTCTCAATCAACGTTATCCGGGATTACGAGTGTTGCTGTCTCCGGCAACAGTTCAGGGGGAATTGGCCCCTGCTTCTATTGCTTCGGCGATCGCCCGGGTGGAGGCGGATCATCGCGCGGAGGTGGTGATTTTGGCCCGGGGTGGGGGCGCTTCGGAGGATTTGGCCTGTTTTAATGATGAACGAGTGGTGAGGGCAATTTCACAATGTTCGATTCCGGTGATTACGGGAATTGGACATGAACGAGATGAATCTCTGGCGGATTTAGTCGCGGATGTTAGAACTTCTACTCCCACTGCTGCGGCTGAAATTGTGGTGCCAGAATTGGCGAGTTTGTATGCAGAACATCGGTACCGGGTGGAACGGGTAAAAGCGGCGATGGTTGAGCAGATGGCGCAGGAAGTCGAAGGGATTAATCAGTTGCGATCGCGGTTGTATCGGTTACCGTTAGAACGACAGCTTAAGGAAGATTGGCAATCGCTGCAATGGTTGCAAAAACGCCTGGTGCAAGCGACGTTACAGCAGGGCGACTGGGCGCAACAGCGTTGTGAGTTGTTACGGCAAAAGTTAGGAACGTTGGACCCGCAAAAGGTGTTACAACGGGGGTATGCGGTGTTGAAGAAAGAGGATGGGGCGATCGCACGCAGTAGCAGGGAGTTAGTGCCTGGGGAGGAGGCAGTCGTGCAACTGGCTCAAGGTCAGGTGAAGGTGCAAATTACGGAGATTTTGGACTAATGTTTTATTCAAGCACCCGTTGCAACGGGTGCTTGATGTCAGGACTTACGCATTTGGTAAGGGAACTCCAAAAAATAAAACCTTCAAAAAACCCGCAGGCTCAAGCCTGGAGCTACACGGACAAAGCCCGCCTGCGCGGGCTAAAAGAGCCTTGTTAGGTGCGATCGCATCAAAGCAAGGATGATTTATTTGTTGGA
>NZ_JAMXOT010000423.1 GCF_024220515.1 Oscillatoria sp. HE19RPO | reverse complement strand
ACTGCGCATCTTTAGAGCGCAGAGGAAAAACGAACGAGCGGTTTTAACCGCCTATCCCTTGCCTATCCCTTAGTGCTACAATGTAGTCATTAACGTTTTTAGCGTTTCATCCACAGTTGCAAGCTGCAAAGCCTCTGCGCGAACTGCCAGGATTAACGATAAGTAGGCTCAATGCCTTCGGGCAGAGAGAATAGGGGCAATTGGCACCGCCTTGATTGCCGAAAGGCTACGGCTGAGTAGGGTTTAGCAGTCTTACGACTGCCTTCTAAAGAATCCCCGTGTCTTTAGATTGGGGAGTGTCAAACCAACACCCGTGGGGGATTAATTTCCCGTTTGTAGGGGCGCTTCGCGAAGCGCCCCTACAGGCTATGTTTAAACCCCCGCCGGGTGTCGCAACCTGGGAAAGTCACTCCCGAGGCAATGGCATCAGGGCATCCAAATTAAAGTCCCCAACGGGGATTAATTCGGCTTGGCGTCCCTGTTCCTGATGAGTCAGGACCAGGCGTAAATAATTATCAGGCTTATAGGGTAAACGTTCCGCCCATTCGATCGCCACCAAACCCGGTTCCGTCTCAGTCCCTTCCCAGTAACTCTCCAAATTCAGTCCTGAGACTTCCGTGGGGTCCAAACGGTAGAGGTCCAAATGATAAAGGGGGATGCGCCCTTCCAGATATTCCACAATTAAAGTAAAGGTGGGACTGACAATGGATTCAGCGATCGCCAAACCCGACCCAATCCCTTGCACCAGGGTCGTTTTACCCGCACCTAAATCTCCTTCGAGTAAAATGGTGGTCCCGGGAGGGCAGCGTTGTCCGAGGGTGAAGCCCAGAGATTTCGTCGCATCTGCATCGGGCAACACTAATTTAAGAATGGATTGACTCATGGATGAAAGAATAAGCGAAGACCAGAACTGGGTAATCCGAGAGAAAAGTCCTAAAAATTATAACAAAATAGCCGATAAAAAGACGCTTAATTGGACTCCCTATTGAGCCGTTAAATAGTGAATAGTTTAGCGGTTAAATAGCGTGATTGGGTCCAGTTCAGTGCTGTGGGAAAAGGTTAGTAATTTATCAATCTGAACCTGAGAAACTGTGTAAGCGAAAGGTGTGTGAGGAGACAGAAACGGTGAAAGAGAACTAGCGGGCGACAGAGAGGATTCCGGCACTGCTTTTAATATGAACATGAGCGTACCAGCGGATCAACACCTGGGCCAACAGTTGGTGATCGTGACGGACATAACCCGTTTCCCGGTCCTCTTGCATGACATTAGCGAACACCACACTGCGGCCCAGTTCAGTAATAGTTGGGCGATCGACATACACGGGATGAGAGTTATCTTGGGAATAGCGAATCAGGGATTGAGCCGAAGGCATTTGCTGTTGCACCAGCACCGAACTAAACAGCTTTAATCCACAAGCGTGGTCAATCGCTTTGATATGGTCGGCAACCGTATAGCCATCGGTTTCTCCCGGTTGGGTCATGATATTGCAGACATAGATTTTAGGAACATTGCGCTTGGCAATTTCTTCGGCAATTTCCGGCACTAATAGATTGGGAATCACGCTGGTATAGAGACTTCCCGGGCCTAAAATAATGAAATCCGCCTCACGAATCGCCTGAATGGCTTTAGGCAGCGGGGGAGGATTAGCGGGAGTACAGCCAATTTTGACAATTTTGCCATTCGCTTCAGTAATACTCGATTCTCCCTCAATGCGACGACCATCGGCCAATTCTGCCCAGAGATTGACATCGCATAAAGTAGAGGGGAGGACTTGACCCCGGACGGCGAGGACCTTAGAACTGGTGGCGATCGCCCGTTCCAAATCCCCACTAATATCACTCATCGCCGTCAGAAATAGATTCCCAAAACTGTGACCCGTTAGCCCATTTCCCGCCTTAAATCGGTATTGAAACAGTTCTGTTAATAACTTTTCCTCATCAGCGAGGGCCGCTAAACAGTTGCGAATATCTCCTGGAGGCAACACCCCATTTTCCCGGCGTAGCCGTCCCGAGGACCCGCCATCATCGGCTACAGTGACGATCGCCGTAATGTTAGCACTGTAAGTCTTGAGTCCCCGGAGTAGGGTAGAAAGACCCGTGCCACCTCCAACCACCACAATTTTCGCGCCCCGATTTAACTTCCGGTGATGCAGCAAGACATCAATCAACTCATCCTCGGCACCGGGTCTTAACACTTCCGTAATCGAGCCCACGGTGCGGGTTTGGCCCCAGAGAATAAAGAAAATCCCAAACAAGAGGACAAACGGACCGCTGATATAGCTGGGAATTACCGTCGCCAGTTGGGTCAGGGTTTTTTCAATCAACTGAATCGCGAAAAAAATCGGGGTCAGTTTAACCCAGATTGCCAAACCCAGCAGGGTTAATAAGACCCCAACCGCACTTAAGAGCAGCCAACGTTTGACGAATAATCCAGGGGCTAACCATTTAAACCAATGGTTAAATCGCATCCCTCGTCGGAACAGGGGATCCGGCTTGAGGGCATGGAAAGCTTGTTTGAGTAAACCAATTGACATGATTAATTTTAGGAGTAGGGATTAAAAGAGGATAGAGCCGGAATTTCAACCTTTTTGGTTTTGATTCTAATTGCAAAAGGTCTGTTCCGAACTCAACCGGACAATAGCCTGTCACGGAAAAGAAGTCATCTCCCCGGCCAAATAAGAGAATATGCTTACCAGGATATCGGGATTGTTCCGGAATGGCGAGAGACCCCGGCCTGAATTGCCCCAGGAGAGGGGAGGGAGTCCGGATTAGAATCGATCGGGGTGAGGCGATGTCGCTCAATAGAGGCGATTCGCGAATCGCCTCTACAGATTTAGGGGTAATGCGTAAGTTCTACCTAGGGAGAGTAGCGACGATGGACTTCCACCCAGCCCGGTGGCTGGACTACTATACTTAACCTTTAGTGACCAGTCCGTAGAGCGTTACCGCAGTTGAGCCGATGAGTGAGCCGTTGATTGAATTGAAGGGAGTATCTAAGTCCTTTGGGCGGAATGTAATTTTAAAAGAAGTGGATTTAAACATTTACCGAAATGAGGCCCTCTCAATCATTGGACCCTCTGGGACTGGCAAATCAACAATTTTGCGGATTATTGCGGGATTGCTGGAGCCTGATGCCGGGGAAGTGTATGTGCAGGGAATTCGCCGCGATCGCTGGACCGATGATTTAGCGGATCCCATTGGCATTGGCATGGTCTTTCAGAATGCGGCCCTCTTTGATTCCTTAAACGTGGATGAAAATGTCGGATTTTTCCTCTACGAACATTCCAAATTATCCCGCAAGCAAATTCGACAACTGGTCACCGAGAAGCTAGAAATGGTAGGGTTGGCAGGAATTGGCAATAAATACCCCGCCGAACTGTCTGGAGGGATGCGAAAGCGGGTGAGTTTTGCCCGGGCAATTATGGCGAATCCAGATGACCCCACCGCCAGTCCCGAAGTGTTGCTCTATGATGAGCCGACGGCGGGGTTAGATCCGATCGCCTCTACGGTGATTGAAGATTTAATCCGAGATTTACAGGCAGCCCGAGGCGGCTGTAGCACTTATGTGATGGTCACGCACCAAGATAGCACCATTCGCCGAACCTCCGATCAGATCGTGTTTTTATTTGATGGGAAAGTGCAGTGGCAAGGTGGAATTGAGGAGATTGACACCACAGATAACCCTTTAGTCCGACAATTTTTCAGTGGGAGCATTACCGGACCGATTCAACTCGCCGGTTGAGCATCAGGCGATCGCAAGGCAGCTTAGGGATATCAGTGCTGTGGCGGTATGGCATCATCAGAGTCGGAGTGGAAACACAGGTGGGAGTCAAAATCAGAGCAACAACGTCAAAACAGCAACTATCGCAGAAGGAGAACCCATGCGCTCGTCACGAAAGCTGAGAGAAGGATCAATTGGTTTATTACTTTTGGCCGGTTTAGGACTATTTGGCGGCATTATTTTATGGCTGCGCGGGGTCGGATTAGGCCGCGAAAGCTATACCCTCGTGGTGTCATTCCCTAACGTTGCGGGAATGCAAGTGGGGGGGCCGGTGCGTTACCGGGGTGTCACGGTAGGCCGGATTGCCAATATTATCCCCGGAACCAATGGAGTAGATGTGGAGCTGATAGTGGCTCCAGCGAGCCTGGTGATTCCCAATGCCGTCTTGATCGAGGCCAATCAAGGAGGATTAATTGGGGAAACCTGGGTGGATATCAAACCGCTACAGGCGTTACCCCCTCAAGTGATAAAAACCACGACTCCCCTCGCCTCGGACTGCAATACGGAGTTAATTTTGTGCAATCGGGAGCGTCTTGAGGGACAGATTGGGGTGAATTTTGACGAACTGATTCGCGGTTCGATGCGGTTGACGAATTTATTTTCAGATCCGGCATTTTTTGCCAATCTAAATGCTTTGGTGAAAAACTCTACCGTTGCTACGGCTGAAATTACCCAACTCAGCCGCCAAATCGGTGTCTTGACCCAATCGGTGGAACGAGAGTTAGGGATTTTCTCCTCCGCCGCCCTCCAATCGGCTTCGGCCCTGAATACTGCTGCTGGACAAATTGGGAATACGGCTAATCAGGTAGGGGCCATTTCTGCCCAACTGGGGAGGACGGTGAATCAATATGGAGCGATCGCCGGGGATATCCGGGCCGCCACCAATCAAATCGGCGCGACTGCCAATCAATATGGGGCGATCGCCGGGGATATCCGCACCGCCACCAATCAAATTACTGCTATCTCCAATCGCTATGGGGCGATCGCTGGGGACCTCCAACGCACGGTCAATCAAATTGGTGCCGCTGCTGAGGAATATGGCTCAGTTGCCGGAACCTTTGGGGCCAGTGCCGAACGCATCAGTCTCACCCTCGATCGCGTCGGTGGCACCGTTGAGGGACTCAGCGGCACCGCTGGGGAACTCAACCTCACCGCTGCCGACCTCCGGACCCTAATTGGCAGTGTCAATGAACTCGTCGCCACCAATCGCGGCACCCTCGTCACCACTCTCAACAACATCAACACCACCAGCGAACAACTGCGAATCAGTGCCCAACAAATTACCCCCCTCGTCGCTGGGGTCCAACAACAGCTCAATCAATTTGAGGATTCTCAACTCTTAGCCAACCTAGAGACCCTCTCCACTACCGCCAATCAACTCGCCGCCAATGCCTCCGCTGCCTCAGCCAATCTCGCCGAATTAACCGATACAGCCATCTCCCCCACCAATCTGTTGCTATTACAACAAACCTTAGATTCGGCCCGCGCTACGTTCCAAAATGTCCAAAAAATTACCTCGGACTTGGAAGCGTTAACCGGCGATCCGGCTTTGTTTGAAAGTATTCGCAATATTTTACTAATCCTTGGGGACCTGCTCTCTTCCACCGAACAACTCGAAGAACACGCTCGGTTTGCGATGGCTTTAGCGCCCCTTTCTCATACCGTCAGCGACCCTTCCTTACAGTCCCAACTCCTCCCGCCTGCTTCAGGGGAACAGAGACCCGAACAAAGACCCGAACAGCTTGACTCCGCTGTTCCACCCCGGTCTAAATCCCCAGGCCCTAACCCGGATAATCTCACAGCACGCAACCGTTGATTCCCCACCCATCCCGGGGAAAAGGGGTGATCCACAAAGAAACCAGTCCCCCTCCTTGAAGCCGCAACTGAGCCGGGAAGGAGGGGGACTGGTCTAAATTTTGAGGGAATGTTTAGAAAACTCGACTAAAACAATCGGTTGTTTTGTAGTCCTGATACATTTACGCGACATTTTCCAGGGTTTTCCCGGACAATGCTACGACAGCACTATTACCCGTTAAGGTAACAGAGGCGGTATCCCGCAAAGTGCTTAGAGTTTCTCTAAGCACACGAACTTCAGTTGTATTGGATG
>NZ_JAMXOT010000422.1 GCF_024220515.1 Oscillatoria sp. HE19RPO | reverse complement strand
CAAACAAAAGAATTTTCCGACGTTCGTAGTAACGACTTCAGTCGTTATCCCCTTTAAAAGAAAATCTTTTAAAGGGGCAATGTCCGAGGGAAATCACCCGGAAACGACTGAAGTCGTTACTACAAACAAAAGAATTTTCCCCTGTTCGTAGTAACGACTTCAGTCGTTATCCCCTTCAATACCACGAGACAAACCAGGACCCCCTCGGATATCCGAACCCCTCTCATCTGATTCTCCACCCCCGCATCCATATCCAAACCCGCTAAAATTATTAAGAAATGTATAGCTAATTTTTATGCCTAAACGTGCCAGTGTGTCTACGAAGCAACCCGTCCAGAGCTTAAATGGATCCTCCCTGACCGAGGCGGTACTCCATCCCCGGGATCACGGGATCCGGATTCGGGGTGCCAGACAGCATAACCTTAAAAATATTGACCTCGAACTCCCGCGCGATCGCCTGATTGTCTTTACCGGCGTTTCTGGATCCGGGAAATCCTCCCTTGCCTTCGATACCATTTTTGCCGAGGGTCAACGGCGTTATGTGGAGTCCCTCAGCGCCTACGCCCGTCAGTTTCTCGGACAACTGGATAAACCGGATGTGGAATCCATTGAGGGACTCTCTCCGGCGATTTCCATTGACCAAAAATCCACCTCCCACAACCCGCGATCGACGGTGGGAACGGTGACGGAAATTTATGATTATCTGCGGTTGTTGTTTGGACGGGCGGGAAAACCTCACTGTCCGATTTGCGATCGCTCGATCGCCCCGCAAACGATTGATGAAATGTGCGATCGGGTGATGGAACTCCCGGATCGCACTAAATTTCAAATTCTCGCCCCAGTGGTGCGCGGTAAAAAAGGTACTCATAAAAAAGTCCTGTCTAGTCTTTCTTCCGATGGGTTTGTGCGAGTGCGGGTAAATGGCGAAATTCGCGAACTTTCGGACCAGATTGAACTGGATAAAAATCATACCCATACCATTGAAATTGTGGTCGATCGCCTGATTAAAAAAGCAGGCATCCAAGAACGTCTCGCCGATTCTTTAACCACGGGATTGCGCCATTCGGAAGGGATTGCGATTATTCAATTATTAGACAGTACCACCGAAGACGGTGAGACTGAATTAGTTTTTTCTGAAAAGTTTGCCTGTCCTGAACATGGGGCGGTGATGGAAGAACTTTCCCCGCGTTTGTTTTCCTTTAATTCCCCCTATGGTGCTTGTGAAAGTTGTCATGGATTGGGCAGTTTTCGGACCTTTTCCCCGGAGTTAATCGTCCCGGACCCGGATGCGCCAATTTATGAGGCGATCGCCCCTTGGGCGGACAAAGACAGTGCGTATTATCTGTCAGTGTTGCAAGGGTTGGCAAAAGCATACGGGTTTGAGTTGACCACACCCTGGAACCAGTTGACAACAAAACAGCGAAAGACCATTTTATATGGTGCTGATGAACCCATTAATATCGAAGGATGGGGAAATAATCGGCGCTATGCCGGTGCATTGGCGTTGTTGCAACGGTACTATGAAGAAAGTGCTTCGGAACTGCAAAAGCAAAAATTAGAGCAGTATTTGGTCGATCGCCCTTGCGAAAGTTGTCACGGAAAACGCCTGAAACCGGAAGCATTGGCGGTGCGAATTGGGGATGAACATATTGATGATTTAACCTCGGTTTCCATTCGCGACTGTCGCGATCGCATTGATCGGTTGCAATTGAGCAGTCGGCAAGCACAAATTGCCGAACTGGTACTCCGAGAAATTTGTGCGCGACTACAATTTTTATTAGATGTGGGATTGGATTATCTCACCCTCGATCGCCCTGCCATGACCCTTTCCGGAGGAGAAGCACAACGGATTCGTCTGGCAACCCAAATCGGTGCCGGATTAACCGGCGTGTTATACGTTCTGGATGAACCGAGTATCGGACTGCATCAACGGGACAACGGACGATTGCTGCATACCTTGACCAAATTACGGGATTTGGGAAATACCTTAATTGTCGTGGAACATGACGAGGATACAATTCGCGCTGCGGATTGGATTGTCGATATCGGTCCTCGCGCTGGGGTACATGGAGGCGCAATTGTTGCCCAAGGACAGTTAGACGCCCTGTTGATGGCGGAAAATTCTCTCACTGGGTCTTATTTATCTGGGCGGTTACAAATTGAAACCCCCGGGGAACGACGCGAAGGAAATGGACGTTCTCTGGTGATGAAAAACTGTTCTCGCAACAATCTCAAGCAGATTGATGTGGAAATTCCTCTCGGAAAATTAGTCTGTGTGACGGGGGTTTCCGGTTCGGGTAAATCCAGCTTAATTAATGATTTGCTCTATCCTGCATTGCAACATCATATCACCCGAAAGACTCCCTTTCCCGGGGATATGGACGCACTCAAAACCTTGGGGGAAAAGAGTTTAAAAGATGCAGTGGATAAGGTGATTATTATCGACCAATCCCCCATCGGCAGAACCCCTCGGTCCAATCCCGCCACCTATACGGGCGTGTTTGATATGATTCGGAGTTTATTTGCCGAAACCATCGAAGCAAAAGCGCGGGGATATAAACCGGGTCAGTTCTCTTTTAATGTCAAAGGGGGACGTTGCGAAGCTTGTGGGGGACAAGGGGTGAATGTTATTTCTATGAACTTTTTACCCGATGTTTATGTGCAGTGTGATATTTGTAAAGGAGCGCGATATAATCGGGAAACTTTGCAGGTAAAATATAAGGGACATTCCATTGCCGATGTGTTGAATCTCACGGTGGAAGAAGGATTAGAACTGTTTAAACATATCCCTCGGGCGGCGACAAGGTTGCAAACTTTAGTGGATGTGGGATTAGGATATATTCACTTGGGACAACCCGCGCCAACCCTCTCCGGAGGGGAAGCGCAACGGGTGAAACTGGCAACGGAACTCTCCCGACGCGCTACGGGAAAAACCTTGTATTTAATCGATGAACCGACGACGGGATTATCGTTTTATGATGTGCATCAATTGTTGAATGTGTTGCAGCGATTGGTGGATAAGGGGAACTCAATTTTGACGATTGAACACAACTTAGATGTGATTCGCTGTGCGGATTGGGTGATTGATTTAGGACCGGAAGGCGGGGACAAAGGTGGAGAGGCGATCGCCACCGGAACCCCAGAGGAAGTAGCGGAAAATCCTCATTCCTACACCGGACAATTTTTAAAGCGCGTTTTGCAGCAATATCCGCCCAAATCCTAACGATTAGAAACCGGGTTTCTTTACCAAATCTATGGCAAATAGCAGCAAGTCATGAAAGAAACCCGGTTTCTGGTCCCCCTACTAACGATTAGAAACCGGGTTTCTTTACCAAATCTATGGCAAATAGCAGCAAGTC
>NZ_JAMXOT010000059.1 GCF_024220515.1 Oscillatoria sp. HE19RPO | reverse complement strand
GAAGATAACGACTGAAGTCGTTACTACGAACAATTTAAGATAACGACTGAAGTCGTTACTACGAACAATTGAAGATAACGACTGAAGTCGTTACTACGAACAATTGAAGATAACGACTGAAGTCGTTACTACGAACAATTGAAGATAACGACTGAAGTCGTTACTACGAACAATTGAAGATAACATTATCCTAGGAGGATATCATCTAGGATGAGCTTGTTGGGAACACTGCCGAAACTGACGGACCGGGCGACTCCGGCGAAGGGGAGGGTTACTTGCTCAAATTCTGCATAAACATGGGGTAAGGAACCTGCTGCCGTGGTGGATAAGGGGATGGATGCCAAAATGTTGCCCGATGCGCCTAATCCATCATAGAGGGTGACAGTGTGACTGGCGAAGGGAGAGGCATAGAAGAAGGAGAGTTGATTGTCAAATCCCCCTTCTACGTTCATGACGATCGCCCCTTCTTCTCCGTAGGTGAGGGCAGTTGTGCCGCTGGGGGGAGGGGCAAAATTGCCGCCGAATTCATCGGGAAATCCCAAGGCATCTAAGGCATCGGTACTGATGATTCCCAAGGCGTTGGGGGAAAATGTGATACCCCGATCGCCATAAAATCCGCTCACTGGGTCTAAATTTCCCACCCCTTCAAAGTTGAGTAAGGCAGGCAAATCGCTGCGGGAAATGACCAGGGTGGCACTACTTTGGGCCCCAATTTCTACCCCTGGGGTGGGATTGACTAAGGCGAGATTAATGGTTTCGGCGACTTCGGCGATCGCATCGTTGGCGATCGGAATGGTGACGGTTTGAACGGTTTCTCCGGGAGCAAAGTTGATGGGAATCGGGGTATTATTGTAATCCAATGGTGCAGTGGCCGTGCCATCCCCTAAAACTACGATGGCACCGGCAGGGAGATGAAGTCCTCCGGCGCGGGTGACGGTGACGGCGAGAGTTTGGGTGCCATCTTCTTGGACGCTGAAGGTTGGCGCACTAAATTCTAGGCGGATATCATTATCTAAAATTGCTAAAGTTGCGGCATTTTGCGGGCCAATTCGTGCCCCTTCACTGGGATTTGTGAGGGTTAATTGGAGGGTTTCGTTGGGTTCGCTTTCGGTGTCATCGACGATGGGAACTGCTACGGTTTGGACGGTTTCTCCCGGGGCGAAATTGACGAGAATTGGGGTATTGTTGTAATCAAAGGGAGTAGTGGCGGTGCCATCGGTGAGGGCGACGGTGGCAAAGAAGGGTTGATCCAGTCGGCCTTCCCGGGTGATGGTTACGGGTGCGATCGCTGTGCCATCTTCATTGATAACAAAATTAGCCTCACTAAACTGCAACAGCACATCGTTATCAACAATCGTGAATACTGCCGTACTCGGTTCGGTCAGGGTTGCCTCACCCGTGGGATTGAGTAAGGTGAGATTGATGGTTTCATCCGGTTCTATAATCTCATCATCCACCAGGGGAAGTTCCACAGTTTGCAGGGTTTCTCCTGGTGCAAAGTCTACGGCAATTGGGGTGGGGTCGTAATCCAAGGGGGCCGTGGCAGTGTCATCACTTAATCCAATGGTGACCCCGGTGGAGATACCTGTAAACCCGATGCGCTGAACTTGGACGGGTTGGATGGGGGTACCGTCCTCGACTCCACTAAAATCGGGTCGAGTAAACTGCAACGCCGCATCATTATCGACGATGGTAAATGTAGCGGTATTGGGTGTTCCGAGGGTTGCGCCTCCGGTGGGATTAATTAAAGTGAGAGATAAGGTTTCATCGGGTTCTATGCTGTTATCGTTGACGATGGGAATTGAGACGGTTTGAGTGGTTTCTCCGGTGGCAAAAGTGAGAGAAATTGGGGTATTCTCGAAATCTTCCGGTGCAGTTGCGCTCTCCTCTTCTAGGGCGATGGTTACGGTCACTGGACGATTGAGGAAACCTGTGCGGGTTACAGTGACAGGAACCAGGGGGGTGCTATCTTCCCGGGTTTGAAAGTCGGTTTGATTGAACTGTATGCTGACTCCATTAACCGTTTCATCGATCAGGGTGAAGGTGGCGGTGTTGGTTGTGCCTAGGGTTGCGCCTCCAGTGGGGGTGGTGAGGGTCAAACTGAGGGTTTCGACCCCTGCGGCAATCAGTTCATTGACGAGGGGAATCGTGATAGTTTGTGCGGTGACTCCCGGGGCAAAGTTTACCGGAATTTGTAGGGTATTTAGATTATCGGGGGGGGTGGGAATATCGGGGGCGAGGGTGATGGTTGCGCCGACTGTACCCTGTACTATGCCACTGCGGAGGACGGCGATCGTGGCCACGGCCTCACCTTGGTCATTGAGGGTAAAGGTTTGCTCACCCAAAGAGAGTGCTACATCGTCATCCAGAATGGTGACGGTGGATTGCGATCGCGCGCCAAGTCCGAGATTTTCCGTCGGGTTAACTAAGCTCAGATTGAAGGTTTCTGTGGTTTCGACAATCCGATCATCAATCATCGGAATCGTCACCACTGCCTGAGACTGTCCGGGGGCAAAGGTGACCCCCCGAGGACCTCCGATGTAATCGGCTTCGGCGATCGCCGTCCCATCGGTGGGGAGAACCGTGACATTGGCTGCCTCACTTAGGTTCCCGGTGCGAAGTAAGCTCACTTCCACACTGGGAACCCCCTCCTGAATCGTAAAATTGGCGGCAGTCAACTCGACGACACTCGCCAGGGGGTCGAGAGTTTCACTTAAAAAATCCGTGGCATCTAAATTAATCGACCCGGATACCTCCCCAATTACTTGGCGACTGCCATTCTGGATCACCACCACTTGAGTGGCGATCGCTACCGGATTGGAATTTCCATTTCCCGTTCGTTCAAAAATCGGTTCGAGGCGAATTTGTGCCGTTCTTAAATCCCGGGAAACCGCCAGTCTATCCACCCCTTTTTGAAAATCAACAATCGTATCTCTGCCAGATCCCAGAACAAAAATATCCGCCCCGGGACCGCCAATTAAGGTATCCTCTCCTAGACCTCCAAAGAGAATATCTTCTCCCCCATTGCCCAGGAGAGAATCATTCCCCTCACCGCCAATGATGGTATCATCGCTGTCGGGACCAATTAGAGTATTCCCTTGATTATCCCCAAAAATGAACGTCATCCGTTAATCCTCCTATTAACCCGTTGTGCTTTGCCCCAATGCACCCCAAGGCATCCGATCGCGAAGCGGGGCCTCGGCACGATCTGGCATTTAAAAACATTGGAAATTGCCCTGCAAAGTGACTAATTCCCATTTCTCTAAATTTTCTCAGACTCTCCCCAAGGAACAGCCGAAAAAATGAATCTTGGATTTTCTTAAATGGGTGAAGAGTTTAACGCCACACCCATCGGTTCTTTCCCCATTTGAAGACCCCTTTAAATCCTCCGGCAGTTCAGTCTAGCAATCTGCTGCCGATCCAGTTGCCTGCCGATGCCACATCGAGACCCAACTATAAGCGTTTTCGATATAGCATCTGACGTAATTTCAGCGTCCAGATGCTCCCTGACGGTAAAATTCATGGTAAAAATAGTAGCATATTGGCGGGGGTAGGGGATGAGAAGGGTCGCCTCAAATCTGGCAGTTGGCAACGGATTAGGGCCAGAAACCCGGTTGCTTCTCCCGGGGTTCTCATCCCGCCTCGGACACCACAGGCAGTAACCGGGGGTCTCCAAATTTCCTCAAGAGTATGTCAAAATATCGATGCAAACGCGATCGAGCAATTGAGTAGGAGATTTGTCGTGGAATCCCGTTATAATCCCGCATCCCTTGAGGAAAAGTGGCAACAAACTTGGACAGAACGCCAGTTATACCAAACCCCAGAAACCCGCGATCGGCCTAAATTTTATGCCCTGTCCATGTTTCCCTATCCCTCGGGCAACCTGCACATGGGTCATGTCCGAGTCTACACCATCACCGACGTGATTGGCCGTCTCAAGCGGATGCAAGGGTATCGTGTCCTGAATCCGATGGGATGGGATGCCTTTGGACTCCCGGCAGAAAATGCCGCCATTGAACGCGGGATTCATCCGGCGAAATGGACCTATCAAAATATCGCCCAGATGAAACAACAACTGGAACGTCTGGGAATTGCCTTCGATTGGACTAGAGAAGTCGCCACCTGTTCCCCGGACTATTACAAATGGACCCAGTGGATATTTTTGCAGTTTTTTAATGCTGGACTCGCCTACCAAAAAGAAGCAGCAGTCAACTGGGACCCCATCGACCAAACCGTACTCGCCAATGAACAAGTCGATAACGAGGGTCGGTCCTGGCGATCGGGGGCGAAAGTTGAGCGGAAATTGCTCAAACAATGGTTCTTCAAAATTACCGATTATGCTGAACAATTACTCAATGATTTAGACCAATTAAGCGGCTGGCCGGAACGGGTTAAACTGATGCAAGCGAACTGGATTGGTAAATCCGTCGGCGCGTATTTAGAATTCCCCATTGTGGGCAGTTCCGAAAAAGTTGCCGTCTTTACCACCCGTCCCGATACGGTTTATGGGGTAACTTATGTCGTCTTAGCCCCAGAACATCCCTTAACCCGAAAAGTCACCACTCCAGACCGATTAGCAGCGGTTGAATCCTTCATTGAAGAAGTTAGCAATCAAAGCGAATTAGAACGCACTGCCGACGATAAACCGAAACGGGGAATGAGTACCGGAGGAACGGCAATTAATCCCTTTACTGGAGAAGAAATTCCGATTTGGATTGCCGATTATGTCCTTTATGAATATGGAACTGGCGCAGTCATGGGAGTTCCCGCCCATGATGTCCGGGATTTCAAATTTGCCCGGGAACAGAATTTACCGATTAAACAGGTGATTGTGCGCGCCGATGCTGCGGATGAAAAAGCGCAGTTAAAAGAGGCATATACCGAACCGGGAATTGTGATTAATTCAGAGCTTTTTAATGGCATGGAATCCCCTACAGCTAAAGGGGAAATTATCGCCTATGCTGAAAAGCAAAAATGGGGAAAAGCGCGAGTCCAATATCGCCTCAGAGATTGGCTGATTTCTCGTCAACGATACTGGGGTGCACCGATTCCCGTGATTCACTGTCCCAGTTGCGGCGCAGTCCCCGTTCCCGATGAAGATTTGCCCGTGCAATTGCCAGAAGATGTGGCCTTTTCCGGACGGGGATTATCTCCCTTATCCCAATTAGAAAGTTGGGTGAATGTGCCTTGTCCCAGTTGTGGAGAACCGGCGAAACGGGAAACCGATACGATGGATACCTTTATCGATTCATCCTGGTATTTCTTGCGCTATCCCGATGCTCAAAATTCCGACAAAGCCTTTGATACCCAGCAGGTGAATGATTGGTTGCCGGTGGATCAATATGTCGGTGGAATTGAACACGCAATTTTGCATTTACTCTATTCTCGATTCTTTACCAAAGTCTTGAGAGACCGAGGTTTATTCAACTTTGATGAACCGTTCCAACGCCTGCTGACTCAGGGGATGGTCCAGGGTTTAACCTACAAAAATCCACAAACCGGGAAATACATTCCTTCCGCCCAAGTCAATGCCAGTGACCCGAAAGACCTTGAAACGGGCGAACCCTTACAAGTCTTCTATGAGAAGATGTCTAAATCCAAATATAACGGCGTTGACCCGTTAGAAGTGTTGGCAAAATATGGGGCAGATACGGCGCGGATGTTTATTTTGTTTAAAGCGCCGCCGGAGAAAGATTTAGAATGGGAAGATGCCGACGTAGAGGGACAATTCCGCTTTTTAAATCGGGTCTGGCGGTTGGTGACCGAATATGCAGAAACCACTCCCGCCAAACAGGTGAAAGGGGAGTTAAGCAAAGCTGAAAAAGAATTGCGACGGGCGATTCATACCGCGATTAAAGAAATTACCGAGGATTTAGACGGGGAGTATCAGTTTAATACGGCAGTTTCGGAGTTGATGAAACTCAGTAATGCCTTAAATGATGCGGACTGCAAAAATTCGGCAATTTATACCGAAGGCATCAAAACCCTGTTGATTTTGTTGGCCCCGTTTGCACCGCATATTGCCGAGGAATTGTGGCAGGGAATTGGCAATCAAACCTCGGTTCATGAGCAATCTTGGCCTGCGGTAGATTTGGATGCGTTGGTGGTGGATGAAATCACCTTAGTGATTCAAATTAGTGGCAAAACCCGGGGGACGATTCAGGTTCCTGCACAAGCAACTCGGGAGGAGTTGGAACAGTATGCGCGGGAGTCGGAAGTGGCCCAGAAGTATATTGCGGGACAGGAGATTAAAAAGGCGATCGTGGTTCCGGGTAAGTTGGTGAATTTTGTGTTGGGGAAATCCTAATATTGAGAGGGGTTAGGAAGAGGGGAAGATAGGGCAATTGACAAATTACCTTCATCTTCCCGTTCAACGTCCCGACTTCAGTTGTTATCCCCCATTCGGAGTAACTGAGGTTAAAGCATGACTCTCAATAGGTTCTGTTCCGGGTTGACTGACAAAACTTAGTCAGGCTGATACTTGTAATTATGTATTTTGACCTCGATCCAGTAGGTACGGTTGTCATGTTGTTTTCGAGAAGCCATAGCCGAAGAGAGTGCCGAAGAGAGTGCCGAAGAGAGTAAAGCAGAGGGAGTAAAGCAGACGGAGTGAATGATATCAAATTCATTTAGGGTTGCTATAGATCTTGGGAGTGCGAGCATCTTGCTCCCTATCTATCTTCACCGAAACCTTAACGGTTAATGCCTTTAAACCGTTCTTTAGCCGCAGCAAAGGCATCTTGCATGGCGGCTTGAATTTTGTCGGGGTCGGGTTTTTTACCGCCCATTAAATCACCAAAATACACACAAGCCCCTTCTCCGAGAGCCCAAGTATAGGCAGCGGCCCAGGATGCGGCGATCGCACTGCCGAAAATGGGTACAAATTTGACTAATTCCCGCCCGATTGCCTGGGCGACAAATCCACCGGCGATCGCACTGACGACTCCTCCCGCTTGGGACGGGGTGAGGGTTTGTCCGTAGAGTCGCCCTAACAATCCCACCAGGGAGACTTGTAAAGCAGTCAGGACCGGCATGGTGGCAAAGGGTAGGGGAACCGCCGCGAGGGTGGCGGCCATGATGGAAAAGGCTAAAATATACCGGCGGGCAACATCGCGATACAAAGTGCCAATTTTCTCACCGGCTCCTTGGTCTAACAGTTGATAAATGGCGCTGGATTCAGCTTCCGGGAGGAGGTCGCCCAGGGCATCGCTGAGAGCATCTAAGCCATAAAAAACGGGCGTATAACCATCTTCTTCTAGGGTGAAATCCAGAGCAACGGCGCGATCGCAAATCTCGGCAAACCCTGCCTGAATCGACTCAAACGCCCGATTCACCGAGGGATACTCCGGGGGATAGGGGGGATGATTTTCGGTATTGGGGGGATAGACTTCATGCAAACAGGTCACTGCCAGTAAACAAGGGATATGAGGAGAGGCGGCGCGTAACTCTTGGGCAATTTGGCGGAGGGAATCGGTGGCAAAATCGTTGATTTTCACCGTGAGAATGAGGATTTTGGCCCGACCCGTTTCTTGTTGCAAATCTCCTACCAACTCTTGGACGATCGCCTCCGTATCTTGGTTGACATCCCCGAGTCCGACGGTATCGGTAAAAATCAATAACGGCAGGTCACTGGAGGGGTAGGCATAGCGTTCTGTATGTTGGGTGTGGGGACGAAATCCTTGGCCGACAATTTCCGCTGAAACCCCGGTGAGTCCCCGGACGATGGAACTTTTGCCCGCTTGGGGTTTGCCAATTAATAGGGCCTCGGTGGTGGGCAATTGGGCGCGAACTGCTGTCAAAATTTCAGCGACTCGTTCATCGCTGACGCTGAACCAATCCTGAAAATATTGGGGGAGGCGATCGCCTAGGGAGAGTTGTTTTAGACGGTCTGTGGCCTGATTCCAGACCCCAAAGAGGCGACTGGTCCAGGATTTTTGGGCTGATTCTGCCGATGCGGGTGAGTCCGGCGTGAGATTTTCCGTCGGTTCGGGGGATGGATTGGAATCGGGTTTGAGGGAATCAGTTTCGCGTTGCTCACTCATCTGTTGTATAAAAACGACGAATCGATGCTGCTTTGATGAAAAACCCGCCTCCGCAGTCGGGATTTTTCCCAGGGTTAGCCCTAAAACGGGTGAGAACCCAGGAATACTTTATCGCAATTTGAGCCAATTTAGAGGGATTGGGGAGAAAATGCCCTGGGAAGGCGACAGTCTGGGTTGGACTTCCCCTGCTTGCCGGTTCAAGGATGGGGGAGGAGGTCTTTGAGGATGGCCCGATCGCGGCCTTGGGATTTGGCTTCATAGAGGGCGGCATCGGCGGCGGCAATTAATGATTCGGGTTTCTCTGAGTCCGTGGGAATCATGGTGGCGACTCCCAGACTGACGGTGACCCAAGGACTGACGGGGGAATCTAAGTGAGGGATTTGCAACTGTTTCAGGCGATCGCGAATGGTTTCGGCCACCCTCAGCGCCCCGGATCCGGGGGTATTGGGTAAAATTATCACAAATTCTTCGCCCCCATACCGAGCGAGTAAGTCGGTCTTGCGGGCGATCGCACTGCCTGCGGAACGGGCGACTTGTTGCAAACAGCGATCGCCCGCTTGATGTCCGTAGTAATCATTATAGACTTTAAAATAGTCGAGGTCGAATAAAATCAAGGAAAGCGGATGTTTTTCCCGTTGGCCGCGATTCCATTCGCGATCGAGATATTCATCAAAGCGACGGCGATTGGCGACTTGGGTTAAACTATCCAAATTGGCCAAACGTTCTAATTCTAAGTTAGCTTTTTTTAAAGCCGCTTCGGTTTTTTTGCGCTGAATCATTGAGCCTAACTGACTGGCAACAGCTTGGAGCAATTCTAGGGATCTGCGGTCCGGTTGCATTTCATCTTTTTGAAAAAACACCAATACTGCTAACACTTGAGAGTTCTCCTGGGTCGTACTATCCCGCAGCAAAATAGGAATGCCCAGCATTCCTTTGAGCCCAGCAGTAGCGGCGCGATCGGCGCGAGAAAATATCTCAGACTCTTCCTGAGATGCATCAGCAATCCATTTTAAATCTTGCTCCTGCCAAATTCGCGCGGCAAATCCCCGGCATTGAAAAACATCCTGGGTTTTGCTGTAGTCATAAAATTCTGCAAGTTTGGCATCATCCCCATACCAAGCTTGCCCATATACCAGTTTAGTGCCTGAGTCATCCGGCATCCAGGCTTCCCCAAAGTCCCAGCCCAGGGTTTGACAAACTTTTTCTAAAATAATGGCTAAGGCCGAGTCTATATCCACTGCTTCATTAATAGATTCGCTGGTGGTTAATAGGAGTTGTAACTGAGCATTTTTGGACTTGAGTTCTACCATCAATTCGCGCAGGCGCAATTGATGTTCAATGCGCGCCAAAACTTCTACGGGTTCAAAGGGTTTTGTGATATAGTCTACTCCTCCTAAATTAAAAGCTGTTATTTTATCAATTGCCTCATCCAACGCACTGATAAAAATAATAGGAATTTCCTCGTTTCGCGGGTCTGCTTTGATTTGACGACACACTTCGTACCCGTCCATGTCGGGCATTTTGATATCTAACAAAATCAAATCGGGGGGATTGGCTATAACGGATTTTAAAGCCATTTTTCCATTGGGAGCGACTCTAATTTTATAATGGTGCCGACAGAGAATTTGGTTTAAAAGCAAAAGGTTAACGGGGGTATCGTCAACGACTAACACATTAGCTTTTGGGGGTGATGCGGACCGCTGATTCATCATTGATTGAGTCACTCCTGTATCTTGAGAATAAAGGAATAGCTAGATAGAAAACATCGAATGCTAATAATGAGTAAACCCCTGAATCCACGAAGGATTACCATTATCCCTTCTCCATTCTCCCTTGCTATAAAGAGCAAAGAACACTCTCCTGAATTTTGACGATTGATTTGTTAGATCACAAAATTTTATTTTGACTGTCTATCCTTTAAATTGGCTTCAAACCGCGCTCATTTCTGGCTTTGCCTGGGTGGGTTTGAGCAATGACTAAGCTTGAATAAATAAAACCTTGATCGATTAAAAAATAAAGGGCTGATTGTTCTGGTTCTTTAATAATAGCATATTTTGGGACTTTAAAAATCAATCAAGTTTTTTATTCCTGACGCTTCCATCCTTTCTTTGAATCTCCGATGCTCTAGTCAAAGGTTCTACGATGCCGCTTCCGTCACGGGAAGACAAATCGGGTTTCTTCACAAAATTCTGCTAATCTGCAACAAATTAGGGCCAGAGTGTTTCTTGTCCTCTATATTAATACAATATTCTTATCTGATGTCTTCGGGTAGAGGGGATATTGGGCGGATTCTCCTATTCCAGATGCCTTCCGTTAATCCGACGAAGTTCCCATGATCCCCATCGCGAGTCGGATGGAATGATTAAACTTAGTCAGGGTTGGAGGATGAAGGATGAAGGAGGCGATCGCCCCTTTTTTCCCAATGCAGCAACCGTGGCGCAATCTCAGCACCTGTGGATTGTTCTCCCGGCATTGCCAGCCCTCATTCTACTATACCGCTTTTATCCCAAAAAGTCCACCCATAAACTCTGGAATATCCCGTTCCATTTTTTAGCTTCAATGGATTGATTACCAACCGAATTTCTTAACTAAATTTAAGCTAAACCCTTGTTACCAAGGGATATCATTCCGGATAAAAACCCTGAATCAAAATGATTTATGCCACTGAATTAAATGATGATTAGACTTAAACATTTTTGGGAGTAATAGCTGACTCAAAACAATGGATATGACTCTAAGTTGAAATCAGTGCCAGTAATTTTTCAAATTGATACTGATTGGCTAAAGATTGGAGAGCATCGGCCAAATCGGGGTCTTGTAAACCCACTTGTTCGATTGCCGAGGCAATCAGTTCTAAATCCCCTTGGACTAAACCATCCCATAAATGTTTGAGATATTCCCGAGGAATATGATTGAGGTCCGATGCTTGCAGTGCGATGGGTTCCTCTGGTAAAATCTCAGGCTCTGGGGTTATATAAGGGTCAATTAAAGATAACCCTAAATGAGTGGCGATCGCCTCAAAAATCTCTACCTCTCGAAAGGGTTTGCGAATCAACCCATCACAACCTGCCGCCAAAATTTCTGATTGCTCAAAATGCCAAGCACTCGCAGTAATTGCGACAATCGTCGGAACCGGAATTTCCGGATGATTCCGACAATAGGCTTTAATCCGGCGGGTCGCTTCATACCCATCTATTTTAGGCATTCGCATATCCATCCAAATTAAATCGGGTAAAAACTGAAGCCACATTTCCAGGACTTCTTCCCCGTTAAATGCTCGTTTTAATTCAAACCCAAAAGGTTTGAGAATTTCCATCAACAGTTGGTTGTTATAATGGCGATCGTCAACCACAATCATTCGGTAAGACGGTTGTTGCGCCGGGAGAGGGTAAACGAGGGGATCGGGATTAATTCCTCCAAGTTTACCCCCGGTTACCACCCGGACAGGAATCTCAACTTTAAAGGTGGTAACTGGCCAACCCTCGGAGGTTGAATCTCTCATGATTTCACAATATTCTCCCCCTTCTGTATAGGATTTACCCCGGCTTTGAACGGAGATATGTCCCCCCATTAATCGGACGAACTGAGCGCTAATATTTAATCCTAAACCAGCTCCTTCTTGGCAATAAAGACCTATTCCAGTTTGCACAAACGGTTTAAAAAGATGCTCAAAGTACCGAGGATCAATGCCGACCCCTGTATCCGACACTTCAAAGCAAATCTCTGCTTGTTCCTCTTCCAAAGTACAAGCCCTTGCAGACTTTTTTTCCACTCGACTGACTCGTAACAAAATCTGACCTTGACAAGTGAATTTAATCGCATTTCCCAATAAATTAATCAAAATCTGACGCAATTTCACTTCATCAGTTCTAATATGCTTGGGAACATTAAAAGCAGAATCAATTATGAGTAGCACCCCTTTTTCTTTTGCTTTTAAAGAAAACATATTTTGGATATCGACCAACAATTTGTAGAGGGCAAAATTATTTTCAGTTAGGATCATTGTCCCCGCCTCAATTTTGGAGAGGTCCAGTACCCGTTCAATCAAATCGAGGAGATGTTCTCCACTTTTGCGAATGATATTGAGCTGTTCTTGCTGTTCTCGGGTAAGATTCGCAGCAGCACTGAGCAATTGCGAAAAGCCTAAAATAGCCGTCAGGGGAGTTCTTAATTCATGACTCATATTGGCGAGAAAGGCACTTTTAGCACGATTAGCTGCTTCTGCCGCATCTTTGGCCCTTTCGAGTTCGGTTTCCGCCAATTTACGGGCGGTAATATCCTCAACGGAACCCAGAATGTGAGTGGGTATTCCTTGGGGATCGCGGGAAAAAACCACTTCTCGGGCATTCAACCAACGCCAGTCGCCATTCTTGTGGCGAAATCGGTATTCCGTAGACAGGACATCACTATCCTGAAGACAGAGAAATCGAGCAGTTCCCTGGGAGAATAGAGCGCGATCCTCGGGATGATAACGTTTGAGAGACCATTCCGGGTTGGCATCCCCTAGTTCAGCAGGAGAGTAGCCTAACATACAGAGGGATTGCTGATTGAGATAAAGGCTGGTGTTGGTAGAAAGGTCGCGCAAATATAAAATATGGGGAATGGCATCGGCGACTTTTTGGAGAAAATGCTGACTGGTGCTTAACGCCTCTTCGATTTGTTTGCGATCGCTGATATCCCGTCCCACCGCTTGATATTCCAGAATCCGACCGGATTCATCAAAGATGCCGCGAGTCACCCACTGAGTCCAGCGCAGTTCCCCCCGGGCGATCGCCCGATTTTCAAAGGTCACCACAGGATTTTGCGGTGAGATTTCATCCAAAAACTGGGCTACGGATTCCCGGTCCTCGGCGACGATCGCCGGTTCATAGTGATGGGCGATCGCCTCGTCTCGGGTCACCCCAAAAAATCGGCAAAACGCTTCATTCACAAAGGTAACCATGCCATCGGGCAGAAATCGCACAATCAGCTCAGTTTGGTCTTCTAAAATCGCCCGATAGCGGGCCTCACTTTCCCGCAGAGCTTTTTGCACCTCAAAGCGATCGGTAATGTCAGAAAACGAGGCCACCACCGCTGCGGGACGGTCTTCTCCCCGGTGAAATAACGGTTGGGAGTTGATAGAAATCCAAGTTAAGCTGCCATCCGGTTTATGCACCCCCATGATCGCATTCGCACAAGGTTCCCCGGTGGCGAGGGTCACCATTGCCGGATGTTCAGGTCCAGGAAACGCAGACCCATCTTCTCGAATCGCTCGCCAGCCAAGGTCTAGGGAAGTTTTCCCCATCATTTGTTCCTGAGATAACCCGAGAATCCGTTCGGCGCTGGCATTGCAAGTGCGAATTTCTCCACTGGCTTCCTGTAAGACAACCCCCTCCGCCATCGCCGCAATCACCGAACGATACCGTTCTTCGCTTTCATGTAAAGCAGCTTCTGCACGCTTGCGTTCCGTGACATCCCGAACGATACAAACCACTTCGTCTATCCCGCTTTTGACAATGCGAGCTTCGTAGCTATGCACCCCATCCTCTTGTTCCATGTCATGTTCATAAGTTTGCAAGGTTCCGGTTTGTACTGCCCGTTGGAACCGCTCAAACAAATTCGTTTTGATAGATTCAGGTATGGGCAACTCTCGCAAATTTCTGCCAATTAGCTCTTTGGGTGGACGGCTGAAAATCGGCTCTTGAGACTGGACATCCAGATAGGTTCCATCAACCCGTTGCCGGAACATCAAATCGGGAATGGCATTTAAAAGGGCCTGAATCCGTTCTTCGCTTAAACATAGGGCTTTTTCGGTTTGTTTGAGTTCCGTAATATCCGTAGAAATTCCACAGATGGCATAGATGCTGCCATCGGGATTTTTGAGGGGAACTTTGCTGGTTAAATAATGGTGCAATTTGTTGGTATGTTGAACGAAGCCAATATCAAAAGACTGAATAATTGAGCCAGTTTGAATCACTTCTCGGTCTTTTTCTTGCATAAACCGGGCCATTTCTGGGGAAAACAACTTAAAATCATCAAAGCCGATTACTTCGGATTTGACTCCGCCCAGCCATTCGACCCCGACGCGATTCATATAAATATATTGACTGTTTAAATTTTTGATGTAAATGCAGGCCCCAACGTTTTCCAAAATGGCAGATAACGTCTGTTCGCTCTTGCGTAGGGAGGCTTCAATCTCCTGACGATCGCGAATTTCTTGCTCTAAGCGGTGATTGATTTGGGCCAGTTCTGCTGTGCGATCGCGCACTTGCCTTTCCAAGGTCCGATTGTAATCCGCCAGCACTTGTTCGGCTTGTTTGCGTTCAGTAATGTCCTGAGTGACTGCGGTAATCATCCAGCAGTTTGCCGCTTCATCCCATCGGGAAATTAGGGTTTGTAATAACCATCGCAACTCGCCGTTTTTATGCCGAAACCGATATTCGACTTCGATCGCCTTTTCCACCAAGATTCGTTTTAGATTAACCAGAACGGCATCAAAATCCTCCCTCGGTAACCGGGATAGCCAGAGGTCCCGTTCTGCTAACAGTTCTGACGCCGTGTATCCCACCAAGGCAGCAGCCCCGGGGGAGATATACTCATACTCCCAACTGCGGTCCCAATTAACCCGGACACTGGAAATCATCACGGAGACGTTCTCTAACAAGGCTTGGAGTCGTTCCTCTGACACTTGCAGGGCCGCTTCAACTTGTTTGCGTTCGGTGATATCCGTAATGGTGCCGACATATCCCACAGGATTGCCTTCTGCATCTTTTTCAATCCCCGCCTGTCCGACGACCCAAACGACGGTCCCATCGGGTTGCAAAAAGCGGTACTCACAATTAAAGGGAACCCCCTGCTGGACAAACTTCAACCAAGCCGTCATCACCCGATCGCGGTCCTGTGGGTGTAATGTGTTCATCCACCCGAGTCCCATTGACTCTTGTTCCGATAAGCCAATCATTTCAAAACTGCGATCGTTCCCATACAGGCAATTGCCCTGGAGATCGGTGCGAAAAATGCCCACGGGTGAAGCTTGAGCCAGTTCCGCATAACGCTGTTTACTCTCTCGGAGGGCTTTCTCGGCCTGTTTGCGTTCGGTAATATCTAAGGCAATTCCGGTCACCCCCCAGGCATCAGTCATCGCCTCGGGTTGCACCGTAAAGGTCTGGGAAATCCAGCGCCAACTGCCATTTTTATGCTGAAATCGATACTCTAATGTGAGTTTATATCCAGCTTTGAGTTGTGCTAGGGCAGGTTGAACGACTGTCGTTCTGTCTTGTGGGTTAATCTGTGACCACCATAAACTCGGTTCGGTTAGCAACTCCGTGAATGTATAACCAAAAATGGCCTCAGCACTGGGGGAACAGTAGTGATACTGCAAAGGGCAATTACGGGTAACCTTAGCACAATAAATAAAAGTATCAGGATGCTCCCAGAAACTTATACAGCTTGGGCTACAAGTGAGTTGAGCCGGTGCTGTAATCCCTGTTTCCCCAAGGGAGTTCGGGTCAGGACCCCCCTCCACCCGGTCCAGGCAGTCGCCCATCTGCGCCACCGTCATCAATGCGCCGGTAATCGTTCCCTTGTCATCCCAAACTGGGACCGATCGCAGTTCTAGGGCGATTTTCCGACCCTGGCGCTGTAGGTGAAGGGTCTCAATGGTCAGGGGTTCTCCTAAGAGCGATCGCCGCCAAGGGTGAGGACCTCCCCAGAGTGCCATCATCGGCCCTGGATTCTCCCCCTCCCTCCACCGTTCCTCCCCCAGCAACTGCTGGAAATAATGATTCGTATAAGCGAGGTTGCCCGAGGGGTTAATCAGGGCCACCCCCACGGGTAGCGCTGCCAGAAGTTGATGCGATCGCCCCTCGCTGCCGGGGAAGACTTCGTGATGATGTTTCATTGCAGAATAGGGTCGAATGAGTAAGCCAGTCTCTGACTTTAATTTTGGCATTGTCAACCCCACTCTGGGTAGCGACTTTTGCGATTTCCTCAAACCCGCTAAGGGGATTGCAAAATATAAATCCTCCAAACGCGCAACTGAAAGTAAGGTATGTGTAGGGGCGCAAGCATTGCGCCCCTACATTGATCGCGCTACTCCGTTGATCTACGAACGAACGTTTTGGAGATTTTATTTTTTGGAGTTCCCTAATCGCAGATCGCATCGAGGCGATCGCTTATCGTTTCCCCGCCACCCAAATGCATCCCATAATCAACAGGGTAAAGCCCAAATAACCCCAAACCGTCACCCACTCCTGCCAATTTCCACTCTCCATGATTCCTGTTCCTCTGTCTTCGGCAAAATAACAGCTTACCGTCCAAAGGGGACTGGAATCACCCGCCCCTGTTGACCCTGTTCTGAAGGGTCGAATCTCCAAGTTTCTACTTGCATTTGAGCCGCATCATCGAGGATACTATAACCGCTGGACTGCTGAATTTCCGCTGAAATCACTGTCCCATCTGGAGCAATATCCACGCTCAAAATTACCGTCCCTTCCCAAGCATTATCTAGGGCAATCTGGGGATAGGGGGGCGGATCGCAACGCTGACAGGCAATTGCTTCTAGTCCGGATTCCTCTCCCAAACTTCTAGTTCCGCCTAGGGTGGAATCCGCCTCAACCCCCGGGAATTGACCCGTGTTTTCCTCTGGAGTAACCTCAGACTCGTTCCAGGGTTCCGAGAGGCGAGCGAGATTGGATTCCCAGGGGTCATCGGAGTCACCGGAGGCGATCGCCCCTGGATTGAACGGCGAATCATATCTAACCGGCGAGGGTTCTCCCCGGGTTTCCTGAACAATCTTCACATCGGGGACCTCTGGCAGTCGTCCTGGATTAACGGGTTCCGTCAACGTCGAATCCGGTCTATCATCATTGGCAATTCTGGAATTATGTCCAGGGTCCAACCCAGAAGAATTTGTCAAGGGAGACATCTCCTCGGGCCGCATGGGGGCCGGATTGGTGACAGGTTCCGGGGGCCTCTGTCGAGGTAACGGTTCTGCGCGCAAATCCGATCTGGGGGTTGCGATCGCTTCGGGTACTTCTGCGCTTGGGGTTTCGGGCCCTCTATCCAAAGGTTCGGGTTCCGGCATCAGTTCCTGAATCGGTTCTGGGGTGGGTTCTGGGGTGGGTTCTGCGATCGCCTCGGGTTCTGGGGTGGGTTCGGCGATCGCCTCGGGTTCTGAGGTGGGTTCGGCGATCGCCTCGGGTTCCGGCATCAGTTCCTCAACGGGTTCCGGGGTGGGTTCGGCGATCGCCTCGGATTCCGGCATCAGTTCCTGAACGGGTTCTGGAGTGAGTTGGGCGATCGCCTCGGATTCCGGCATCAGTTCCTCAACGGGTTCTGGGGTGGGTTCTGCGATCGCCTCGGATTCCGGCATCAGTTCCTGAACGGGTTCTGGAGTAGCAGATGCGATCGCCTCGGGGGTGGCGGATGCTGCCGCCTCGGATTCCGGCATCAATTCTTCCGGTGTCGCCGGAGACTCTTCCAACACAATAAATTCAATCGGGTCCTCAGTTCCGTCGGATTTTACATTAATCAGAGGCATCACAAATACCAGGGCCGCCAGATGCACCACTGCTGACCCCATCACACCCACTTTAATAAACCGGGCAATCTGCTTCTCTTGTTGTTCTCGCCCTTTTGCCGCAACTGTTGAAACCGTCATTCTTGGTAGATCTCCTCAGAACAAAAGTAGGGATAGCAGCGGGTTAGATAACACCTAAATCTGCCCTCCAGACAAAATCAGTACCTTCCCTGCCAGGTTAGCGCACCCTAGCATCAGTCGGGGACCTCAATCACTTTAATCCCAACAGTATCGAATGAAAACCTGTTATTCCCCAGTCTGGCATCGAATCCAGGTTTTTTACAATCAGCACAAGTAGTCAAGTATTTATTGCGGATGAATTCCTTGCAGAAATTCGGTTCTAGCTTGAAGACGAGAAGGCATTTGCACACAACGAACCAGCAATTCAATATCCAAAGCCGGAAACAATTCGCTGGTAGAGATTTGCTCATAATCTTCCCCGCGAAAGCGGTAGAGAGCAAGTTGGTTATTTTCCCAAAACCAGACTTCTGTAAT
>NZ_JAMXOT010000421.1 GCF_024220515.1 Oscillatoria sp. HE19RPO | reverse complement strand
GCGCAATGCTTGCGCCCTCCGGAGGGCGCAAGCATTGCGCCCCTACATTGACGGGGCTACTACGAACGTTTTAGAGATTTTATTTTGGGGAGGATCAGAATTTTGAACCCCGTTCACTCAACCGCAGAAATTGAGAGAGAGTTATCCCCCTACTTGTAGCAACGACTCCCTGATCGCCGCCCCATTTGATTTCCATTTGCCCGGTGAAATCAGCCTCGATTTCTCTGGTGTAATTCTGCTACTTTTACCCTTACCCCTTAAAGCAATAGATCACTTGGGTATGTAGGCTATCGCACAGTTGCGAAGGCATTTTACTTAAAGGGAAAGACTGGCGTTGGAGTTGCACCCCGAGATTGGTCAGAGGATCAACGCCGGTGGAGATGAGGAACTGGAGTTGATCAATATCGGGCCAGAGGAGGAGGCGATCGAGAATCCGAAAGGTCGCCTGCACATAAGGATGTTCAGGATGGGTAAACCAATCCGTTGTGGCTAAATGCGCTTGGTCAAATCCCAGGTGAAAAGTTAACTGGGGTTTGCCAAATAAGGCCACGGTGACGGGGCGTTTTTCCTCTTGTAGCACCAGATGGTGCTCCGAGGCGAGTTCGCGGATTTTTTCTAAATGCTCATACCAGGCTTGGACCTGGGCCGGAGGACCCTCTTCCAACTCCGGTTCTTGCCAGTGGATTGCCACAGTCACCAAATAGGTTTGTAAGA
This sequence comes from Oscillatoria sp. HE19RPO, assembly GCF_024220515.1. Taxonomy (GTDB): domain Bacteria; phylum Cyanobacteriota; class Cyanobacteriia; order Cyanobacteriales; family Laspinemataceae; genus Laspinema. The sequence continues at coordinate 1,325 of NZ_JAMXOT010000421.1, read as the reverse complement.
GCAGATGCCCTAATTTTTCCGCCTTGGTGGCCAAATAGGTGCAATTAAACGGATTGGACTCAATCAGCAGGGGAACGCGATCGACCATCTCTAAGCCATATCCCTTTAATCCGGCAATTTTACGCGGATTATTGGTAATCAAGCGGATTTTGCTCACCCCCAAATCATTGAGAATTTGCGCCCCAATGCCATAGTTTCGCAAGTCCGCAGGAAAGCCTAAGCGCTCATTCGCTTCCACGGTATCCAAGCCCATATCTTGCAGAGAATAGGCTTTGAGCTTATTAATCAGGCCAATTCCCCGCCCTTCCTGACGTAGATAGACCACCACCCCCTCCCCGGCATTTTCAATCATTTTTAGGGCGGCTTGCAGTTGCATTCGGCAGTCACAGCGCAGGGAACCGAGGGCATCCCCGGTCAAGCATTCTGAATGGACCCGCACCATCACCGCTTTATCGGTAAAATTGGCGGGGTCTCCCTTGACGATCGCCACATGGTCTTTGTTGTCCAGGGTATTGCGATAGCCGTAAATTTGGAACTGGCCGAATTCCGTGGGTAATGCCGCCACAGTTTCCCGAATCACAAATCGCTCATGTTGGAGGCGATAGGCGATTAAATCCGCGATGCTGATCATTTTTAGGTTATATTTGGCGGCATATTCGATTAGTTCGGGCAATCGCGCCATTGAGCCATCGGGATTCTGAATTTCGCAGATTACCCCGGCAGGGTAGAGTCCGGCGAGTTGACTCAAGTCCACTGCCGCTTCCGTATGGCCCGCCCGTTTCAGGACCCCCCCAGATATGGCCCGCAGGGGAAAAATATGACCGGGACGGCGCAAATCCTTGGGTTTGGTGTTGGGATTAATGGCAATCTGGATAGTGCGGGCCCGGTCCTCGGCAGAAATGCCCGTGGTGACTCCTTGCTGAGGAGAGGCATCGATACTGACGGTGAAGGCGGTTTGGTTGGTGTCGGTGTTGGTGGTTACCATTAAGGGGAGGTCTAGCTGATCCAGGCGATCGCCGGTCATCGCCAGACAAATTAATCCGCGACCATGCACCGCCATGAAATTCACGATTTCTGGTGTTACAAACTGAGCCGCACAGATCAGATCCCCTTCATTTTCTCGGTTTTCATCATCGACCACGATAATGGACCGGCCTGCTGCAATTTCAGCGAGGGCCTCCTCTATCGAGTCAAACTCAAACGATTGTTTTGCGGCGTTTTCTGGCAATTCCACAGATAAAATCTTTCGCGTAAATGTAATGTTTTGATTTAGGCAAGCTAAGTTTATTGTAGCCCGTTTCCCGACCGGAAATTTTGGACTGATT
>NZ_JAMXOT010000420.1 GCF_024220515.1 Oscillatoria sp. HE19RPO | reverse complement strand
AGCGGCCCGAGATGGCGATCGCATCACCCGCAGGGAAGTGCGCCAACTCTCGGACGAATGGACTGCCATGACGTCGGAATTGCTGCCGGAAGAGGTGAAAGAAAAGGCCACTGCCGGTTCTCTTCCCCCCCGTTATCTCGCGCCATTGGTCCGGGAAATGGAGAAACTCCCCCCCACCCACCAGGTTTCCATCCGGGAGGAAGCGGCGATCAATCCTGATGTGGATACGGTGAAACAACTGACTTCCGATGCGCGGAGTTTGTCTAAATATTTAGATGCAGCGGCCCAGGTGCAGGCGATCGCCGCTAGTTCCATTGATGTAGAAATGGCCTTAGAAGAAGCACTCCGCATGGGTTGTCTCAACACAGCGGCAGATTTGGTCAAACAAGCGTCCCAAATTGAACAAACCGTTGCCAAACTTTATACCACATGGCGACGTTTGGGCAGTCTGACCGATCGCCTCTATGTGGATACAGGAGCCAGCACCCCCCATTTGCGGATGCTGTTGACCTGTTTGGACCGATTAGCCGGTCAAGTGATTGAGGTGCCCCTGGGGGATGAAGGCGATCGCACGATTCGCTTGCAAATCCTCAGCGATTCTCAGGCTGAGTAATACCAAATCCGGTTGGTAAAAGTCGGTTTTCTGAATGACGCCGCGCAGCAGAGGCTCCGTCCGTATAGCCCCACCCTTTCCTAGTGGAACGCTGCGCGATGATTTGTAGGGGCGAAACGAGAAGCGCCTGTCCAAGAAATAACGTTTTTTCGTCATCAAATTTACCGCTTGTAGGGGCGAAACGAGAAGCGCCTGTCCAAGAAATAACGTTTTTTCGTCATCAAATTTACCGCTTGTAGGGGCGAAACGAGAAGCGCCTGTCCAAGAAATAACATTTTTTCGTCATTAAATTTACCACCTTGATAGGGTTAGGATTAAAGACACCATAAACCCCACGTCTTCAGGCCATTGGGCTGAAGAGGTTTTGATGGGTTAATTCTTGCTACAGGGCAGTTTCTAAAATTTCACCTCCAAAGGACCAGCCTTGGTTTCGTCACCCAAGATTTCGGAACTGAATGAGGGATTTCCTGACCCTTGAACCGAATTTTCTTCCCCTTGATTCTCTGAATTTTTCTCAGCAAAAATCCGTAAATTTGATTAAATTGATTTCGATCTTAAACCGTTGGTTACATCCTGAATTGGGTTAGGTGAGTTCAAGTTTTGGTTGCTGATGGAATGACTCTCACCAGCCAAGAGAACGGTTAATCTAACTTTCCTTTGAAGGCTGCCAACCTACTGGATGAGCAGGAATTTTTTCTTAAAAATAGAGGGGTTTACCCGGGGTAAGCGGGAGGGTAACCCAGGGGGTCAACGGGAAAAATCAGTAATTTTACCAAGGAGCAAGTTGACCTTTAAAATTATCTTCAACTTAGTCACTTCAAACCTGGACAGCAACCCGATTTGTGATATAGTGAAAAATGACGCTCCCTGGGTAAATATCCAGATAAAGCAGCCAAGGTGATGTGACCACTGATCCCTGGAAAAACCCGGTCGATATCTCCTCGTATGATCTCCCACTGTTCTCGTTGAATATCACCCTCAATGCCATGCCTCCTAATGACCCTTCTAGCTCTCTCCCCGAGCTAAAACAACAGCACGAACGCCAGCGCCTCTTGACCCAAGTGGCTTTACGAATTCGGGAATCTCTCAATGTCGATCAAATCCTGAATGCTACGGTGGTAGAAGAGGTCAGGGAGTTACCCGATAACTTTCATCAGCGAAAACATCAGCGCGATCGCCGGATACAGGGCTGGGGAATTTCTGTCTAATCCGGATTTCTGGGTTGATTTAATTCATCCTGAAGATCGCGAACGGGCGATCTCAGGACTGATTGAGGTGGGCGATCGGGGTTATGTCTACCGGGAATATCGCCTGCGCCATATCTCAGGAATGTACTTGTGGATTCGAGATGATATGAAACTGATGCGGGATGAGAATAATCTTAGAGTAGAAATTGTCGGGTCCTGGAGCGACATTAGTGAGCGCAAACTCGCATAACAAGCCCTGCACCAAAGTCAAGATCGGTATAGTTCTTTGGTGGCCAATATTCCCGGTGCGGTTTATCGCAAACTCTGTTTGTTAGATCGCTGGACGATGGAATTAATTGGGGAAGAAATTCAAGCCATTTCCGGTTATCCCGCAGCGGATTTTATCTTCAATCATCGTCGCCGTTATACCAGCATTATCCATCCCGACGATCTCCCCCGGGTGGAAAATCTTCTCGCCCGGTTATCCACCGCAGATGCAGCCTTTGAAATAGAATATCGGATAGTGCATCGTGATGGCAATCCGCGATGGATCTGTGAACGGGGGAAAGTGATTTTCAGCGAACAGGGTGAGCCCTTGTGGGTGGATGGGGTACTCTTTGATATCACTGCACGCACACAAGTAGAGGCTAAACTGGCCAGACGAGAACTCTATTCTAATGCTTTAGTCGCAGCGCAACGTCAGCTCTTAACCAATCCGGTGGACCCTGACTCTTACCAGAAAATTCTCAATATCCTCGGACCCCTTGCCGAAGCCAGCCGGATTTACATTTTTGAAAACCACCGGAATGCTCAATCCCAACTGTTCATGAGCCAAAAAGCCGAGTGGTGTGCTCAGAATATTCCCCCAGAAATCAATAACCCCCGCTTGCAAAATCTCTCCTACGATGAATTTTTTCCTCGCTGGGTGGAAAGTTTATCCCAGGGAAAGATTATTCAGGGGGTTGTCGCCGATTTTCCCGAGTCGGAACGGGAAATTTTAGAGCCGCAGGATATCCAGTCGATTTTAATTTTACCCTTGATTGTGAAGGGGGAATTTTTCGGGTTTATTGGGTTTGATAATTGTCAATTCCCTCGGGAATGGGATGCCTTAGAAATTGATTTGCTAAATTCCATCGCCGGGGCGATCTCCGTGGCGAAAGAGCGGCAGTTGATTCAGGAAGCCTTAGAAAGACAACTGGCTGCAGTGGAAGCCGCCACCGATGCGATCGCGATCGTTAATGAACATGATGAGTTTATTTATGTAAATTCCGCTCACCTCAAGTTATTTGAGTACGACAGTCCCCATCTCCTCCTCGGTAAAACTTGGCATGAGTTGTACAATGCCGATGAAATCGATCGCCTGAACCGAGAGGTTTTTTCCCAACTGACGACCCTAGGAAACTGGCAAGGAGAAGCAACGGCTCAAACCTTTCATGGCCGGACTTTTGCTCAAGAAATCTCCTTCACGCGAATTTCTGGTATCGGAACCATCTGCGTGGGTCGCGATATTTCTGAACGCAAACAAGCCTCTGACCAAATTAAAGCCTCTCTCAAGGAAAAAGAGGTACTGCTCAAAGAAATTCACCATCGGGTGAAAAATAACCTGCAAATTATTCAGAGTCTGTTGCGATTACAATCGAATTACACCAAAGATGCTCATGCCCTTCAGATGTTCCGAGATAGCCAGAATCGAATCCGCTCAATGGCTTTGATTCACGATTTATTGTATCGGTCTACTCAGTTATCTCGGATTGATTTTTATTGCAATATTACAGTCATCGCTGGTCCGATGAGAAAAAACTGATCCACTATCAGCGGATTAAAGATGCGGTTAAACGGATGACAAATTTATTAGATGAAGTCCTGATGATCGGGAAGGCAGAATCGGGTAAACTTCCGTTTAATCCCCAACCTTTGAATTTAGTGATATTCTGTCAAAATCTGGCGGAAGAACAGGAACTCGGGAATCGCGCCAATCATCGGATTCGTGTCACCCTTCGGGGATATTTTCCCGAGGGTTGGCGATTTGACGAAAACCTGTTACGCCACATTCTGACCAACTTACTCTCGAATGCGATTAAATATTCTCCCAATGGAGAGGATGTTGATTTTATCATAACCGGGAAAGATAATCAAGTTATTTTTGAAATCCAAGATCGCGGAATTGGCATTCCGACTCAGGAACTGAATAAATTATTTGAGTCGTTTGAGCGGGCTACTAATGTAGGGAATATTCCCGGCACCGGGTTGGGATTGGCCATTGTCAAAAAATGTGTAGATGCCCACCGGGGGAGCATTTCCGTCGAGAGTATTCAGGATGTCGGTACAACGTTTACGGTTACTCTGCCTTGCAAGTGAACTTGACCGATGGGGGGGCTGCGATCGCCTCAAATTGAATCCGGGCGTCATCCTTAGATCTCAGTCGCTGCAATGGGGCAAACTCCCAGGCCCCTTAGAGCATGACCCAAGTTGGGCACCCCGGATAACTGATTGTGACTTAATTGTGGGCAGAGTTGACCTTAATTGGCGATTCCCTGAAAAAATGGTAAAGTTATATAACGAACGGTAAAGTAAAATAAAAGACATTTAATTGGTGTTAACCAGTTGAACCTTGACCTTAAATCACAAATTAGGTCAGTTCTAGGAACGTCGGCAACCATATCATCAGGAGAAAACAGAGCTATGCCCCAGCTTGAGGCTACCAGCACCACCTTTGACTTCCAAAGCGCCAGTTATAAAGACGCTTACAGCCGAATTAACGCAATCGTTATCGAAGGCGAACAGGAGGCCAATGATAACTATATTAAACTGGCTGAAATGCTGCCGGATTCTAAAGACGAATTGATTAGCTTGGCGAAAATGGAAATCCGCCACAAGAAAGGGTTCCAAGCCTGTGGACGGAATTTAGAGGTCAAACCTGACATGGAGTTTGCCCAGGAATTTTTTTCCGGGTTGCACCAAAATTTCCAAACAGCAGCAGCCTCCGGCAATGTCGTCACCTGTTTGTTGATTCAAGCGTTGATTATCGAAAGCTTTGCGATCGCCGCATATAACATTTATATCCCCGTGGCAGACCCCTTTGCACGGAAAATTACCGAAGGCGTCGTCAAAGACGAATACAGCCACCTCAATTTTGGGGAAAAATGGCTGCAAGCTCATTTTGAAGACTCTAAAACCGAACTCGAACAAGCCAACCGCCAGAACCTCCCCATCGTCTGGAAGATGCTCAACCAGGTGGACAAGGATGCTAAGGTCTTGGGAATGGAAAAAGAAGCCCTGGTGGAAGACTTTATGATCGCTTACGGCGAAGCCCTCAGCACCATTGGATTTACGACTCGCGATATCATGCGGATGTCGGCTTACGGACTCACCGGAGCCTAAATTCAACCCTTCAACCCACTGGCGATCGCCCTCGATAGAAGTCAATTTTTGCTTCCGTCGGGGGTGACCCTATAATGGGGGTCGCAGCGGACACCTCTGCCAAATCTGCCTAGTCCAACCCCGAACTCCCAGATCTTCCTCCCCGTCACCATCCCGCCTCAAAATTGGTAAAACCCTGACAAACGAGGACCGTTTTGGCAGCAGTTCAGGATTTTTTGATTAGCCCTGTCTAGGTGTATTGATACCAAATCCGGTTGTTAAAAGTCGGTTTTCTTTCTGACGCCGCTCCGGCACCGCTTCGTCCGCAAACGCCCCACCGTTGACGGGTGCGGGTTTTTACAGACCTTTGACAACCGGATTCCGTATGATTTGTCGGAGTAAATGCTTGCGCCCTTGGGGCGCTTCGAGAAGCGCCCCTACAAGAAACAATGATTTTTCGTCATCAAATTTACCTCTTGTAGGGGCGCTTCTCGAAGCGCCCCTACAAGAAATAACGATTTTTCGTGATTAAATTTACCACCTTGACAGGGCTAGGATTTTTTGATGCATCCCACCCCAGGGAATCAGACAAGGCTACCGGGACTCCCGTGCAGTCTTGGTGTACTATTTAAAGATATTCTTAACGAATCTTTTCCTTTAACCCTACTGCGCCTGATTCAAAGGCTACCCTAAAACGCTTAATGTTTGGTCTCATCGGTCACCTTACCAGTTTGGCTCACGCCCAGTCTGTTGCTAGAGATCTGGGTTACCCGGAATATGCCGATCAAGGGTTGGATTTCTGGTGTTCCGCCCCACCTCAGATAGTCGATAACATCACTGTTACCAGTGCCACCGGCCAGACTATTGAAGGACGGTATGTGGAATCCTGCTTTCTGCCAGAAATGCTCGCCTCCCGGCGCATCAAGGCGGCAACGCGGAAAATCCTTAACGCGATGGCTCACGCCCAAAAACATGGCATTAACATCACGGCACTCGGGGGTTTTTCCTCAATTATCTTTGAAAACTTTAACTTGCAGCAATTCGAGCAAGTTCGCAATATCAAGCTAGAGTTTGAACGCTTTACCACCGGAAACACCCATACCGCCTATATTATCTGTCAGCAGGTAGAACAGGCATCAAAACAGCTTGGCATCAACTTGTCGAAGGCAACCGTCGCCGTTTGTGGAGCCACCGGGGATATCGGGAGTGCCGTCTGTCGCTGGTTGAACAGTCGAACGGATGTTGCAGAACTCCTGCTGATTGCCCGCGATCGCGAACGCTTGCGCCTGTTGCAAGAAGATTTAGGACGCGGCAAAATTATGGGCTTGGAAGAAGCACTCCCCCAAGCCGATATTGTCGTCTGGGTCGCCAGTATGCCCAAAGGGGTTGAAATTGATGCCAATTCCTTAAAGCATCCTTGTCTGCTCATTGATGGCGGGTATCCCAAAAACCTGGAAACTAAGTTTCAACACCCGGAGGTTTCTGTCCTTAAAGGCGGGATTGTCGAACATACCCTAGACATCGATTGGCGAATTATGCAAATCGTCAGTATGGATGTCCCCGCACGTCAGCTTTTTGCTTGCTTTGCCGAGTCAATGCTCCTGGAATTTGAAAAAATCTATACGAATTTCTCCTGGGGACGTAATCAAATTTCGGTGCAGAAAATGGCAATGATTGGCGAATGGTCGATTAAGCATGGCTTTCAACCCCTACTGCTTGAGCCTCGTTAGTCTCTAGGTTGGGAAGAGGGAGGATGGAAAGGCTGTTTGTAGTAACGACTTCAGTCGTTTCCACCTCCCGTCTCTCCCCCATCCCCCCCATCCCCGGTTTCTCCCCCACCTCCCCCATCTCTCTACCTCTTCACCTGTTATGGCAACTCCCGAACGCAGAACTTTCCTTTTAGATTTTGAAAAGCCCCTAGCCGAACTGGAAGGGCGGATTCAACAAATCCGAGAACTCGCCGAAGAAAATGGGGTGGATGTCTCGGAGGAAATCCGCCAGTTGGAAGCGCGCGCGAACCAACTGCGCCAGGAAATTTTTTCCACGTTAACGCCGTATCAGCGGTTGCAGTTAGCCCGTCATCCTCGGAGGCCCAGTACCTTAGATTACATTCAAGCGATTACCGATGAATGGATGGAACTGCATGGCGATCGCGGGGGATATGATGACCCGGCTTTAGTCGGTGGAATGGCCCGGATTGGGGGCATCCCAGCGGTCATTCTCGGTCATCAGAAAGGTCGGGATACCAAAGATAATGTCACGCGCAATTTTGGGATGGCGTCCCCTGGGGGTTATCGCAAGGCGATGCGGTTAATGGATCATGCGAACCGCTTTGGAATGCCGATTTTTACCTTTATTGATACTCCCGGCGCTTGGGCGGGGGTAGAGGCAGAACATCAGGGTCAGGGAGAGGCGATCGCCTATAATCTGCGGGAAATGTTCCGTCTGGATGTGCCGATTATTTCGACCGTAATTGGAGAAGGCGGTTCCGGTGGGGCGTTGGGGATTGGGGTAGGCGATCGCCTCCTGATGTTTGAACACGCGGTTTACACCGTCGCCACTCCTGAAGCTTGTGCCGCCATTCTCTGGAAAGATGCATCCAAGGCTCCTCGCGCTGCTGAAGCCCTGAAAATTACCTCCTGGGATTTAAAAAACCTGGGGATTCTCGACGAAATCCTGCCCGAACCCTTGGGGGGCGCTCATTCCAATCCCCTTCAGGCCGCTTCCAGTCTCAAGGAAGCGTTATTAAAGAATTTAGACGAATTGTCTACGTTAACCAGCCAGGAACGCCGGGAACTGCGCTATCAGAAGTTTCGCCGGATTGGGGTATTTGCGGAAGTACCGGCCTAAGTGGGTGCGATGGGTGGGGTTGAGAGGGCTGCGGTTTACCATTTGTTTTTCTAAGCCGGATCAATCAGTTGACTCTATATGGGTCTGGGGCGATCGCCCGAAATATTCCCAATATAGAACCCCTGACCTGGACCGGGAAAGCCGGTCAATCCTTGACCCTGAGTCATTTTTCAGCGACCCTCTGACCCACGCACAGACCCGGTGCGATCGCCCCAACAGGACGGCTTGCTAATCCTGAATTTCCAGAGTAAAAGAATTGGGGCGAGATCAAAAAACCATCCCATTGGATGATATACTTTTAATCAGTAACAAAACTTTACGTTTAGCGAGTCTTCTGAGCCAGCTCTTATTTTTAGATGGGGTTGCTCTACGCTCTCAAGCTCATCCAACTGGACTAAAGTTCACTTAAACTCTAGTCCACAACGTAAAATTGTGTTACAATTTCAAGGGTTATTAAATTCTTGAATCAGCGAAAACTCTCGCCAGACGAAGAACTAAAAGCTATTAAATTTATAGCTGGTCGTAAGTTAAGCGACATTAAATAATTGACTAAGTGAAGTCATACCAAATCCAGTTGTCTCAAGTCAAGTTTTTCAATAAGCCGTCTTCTGAGGCAGGCTACCCTACTCTAAGCAGTTGGCGGGTCTACGTCCTGTGAGCCTCCACCCTCATAGGGTGTTCTTTAAAGCCAATTTAAGAGTAGCGGATGTGGTATAAAAGTGCGAAGAAAGTAGACAAGTAAAGTCTCCAAACCAAAGTCAACAAAGCGTCTTGTGTTTAAGCAAGACTGTGCTTCTCATCTGCCTTCACCCTCGTTGGTGATGTCATACTATTCTTGGAAATGTTCAGTGATGAGCAGATTTTATCAGGTTAAATGTTGCAGTTGAAGTATCTGTAAACCTCTCTCACTCTCATACATCTTTTATGACTATTGCTGCTTCCCACGGATCCCAATCACCCCAGACTGGAAATGGTACTAAATCAGCCCAAACCTCAGACAAAACCCCCCGCATTGAGACGCGACCCGATCGCAATACCTTAAATGGTGCTCAACCCAATATTCATCAACCCCCGGCAGAAAGCGCCGATCGGATGAAGGATGCGTTCCGCGAAGTCCTCCTCGGGGTTGGGGAAGATCCAGAACGGGAAGGGTTGCTCAAGACCCCCAAACGTGCGGCGGATGCCATGCGTTTTCTAACGAGTGGTTACAATCAATCGTTAGAAGAATTGTTGAATGGAGCCATCTTTGACGAAGGGCATAACGAGATGGTACTGGTGCGAGACATCAATTTCTTCAGCCTCTGCGAGCACCATATGCTCCCGTTTATGGGCCGCGCCCATGTTGCCTATATCCCCAATGAAAAAGTTGTGGGATTGAGCAAATTAGCCCGGATTGTCGAGATGTACAGCCGCCGACTCCAAGTGCAAGAGCGCCTCACCCGCCAAGTCGCTGAAGCCATTCAAAGCATTTTAGAACCGAAAGGGGTGGCAGTAGTCATGGAAGCGACTCATATGTGCATGGTGATGCGAGGTGTCCAAAAACCCGGTTCCTGGACGGTCACCAGTGCGATGGTCGGTCAGTTTCAGGAAGAGCAGAAGACTCGGGAAGAGTTTCTCAACCTGATTCGTCATCAACCCTCTTTCTTCTAAATCTTTTAAAGAAAGGATTATACAGGGTAATGGCTGAGTTGTCAAGCGGGTTCCGATAGGCAATTAACGGACAATTGGAGCTTGAAGAACAATTCAGCAACTTTGGCGAGGTCCTTGTCCCCCGGCGATCGCTCTACTCCACTGGAGAGGTCGATACCGGGGGGTTTGACTTGGGCGATCGCCCCTTGAATATTCTCCGGGGTGAGTCCCCCAGCCAACAGCCAAGGGCAACCGGGGTTAAACTGTTGCAACAGATTCCAGTCCAGGGTTTGTCCCGTTCCCCCCAACAGTCCGGGATGGTAGGCATCCAGCAGCAATGTATCCACCACCGGGAGATAATCCCTCGCTTGCTCCAAATCTGTTGCCGCTTTGACGCGGATGGCTTTGAGAATTTCCACCCCTGCGGGTAGCTGTTGTCGCAGGCGATCGCAAAATTCCAGGGATTCCCCGCCATGCAGTTGCACCCCTGTTAATCCTCCCACTTTAACCACTTGACAAATTATCTCAGGTGTGGTACTTGCAAACACTCCAATCAAATCCACCGGCATCCCTTCCAGACCCTGAACCACCTGCTGAATCTGTAAATCCGTCACATAGCGAGGGGAAGTCGGTACACAGATGAAACCCAGGGCCGTAGCCCCCAACTTGGCGATCGCCACCCCCTGCTCGGGTTTCGTAATTCCGCAAATTTTAACGCGCATCCCAGGTCATTCTCCTGCAAATTATGACAATTTGTTTCAAAAGTGTAAGCTTTTGTAAAGGATTAATACAAAATTTTCTTTTTTGCCGATAAATTCTTATAATTCCAGTCATTGAACAGATTTATCCACAAAGGAGATACAAACTTGCTTTACACAACCTTACTCGCCGTTGCTTCAAACGTACCCCCAACCGCCAACTGGTCTCCCAGCGTTGGACTGGTGATGATTCTGGCGAATCTATTTGCCATCATCATTGGCTACCGAGCCATCCAGAATCCGGGCAAAGGGCCAGGTTTGCCCGTGGGAATGCCTCCAGTTCTTAAGAAATTTGGTTTTCCTGAACTGTTGGCAACCCTCAGCTTCGGTCATCTGATAGGGACCGGATTGATCTTAGGTTTAAGCAATGCGGGTGTTCTGTAAGAAAATTGATCGGTAAAACTGGGATGGCTTAGGGCAGCCCAGAACCGCATCAAATTCAGCGATCGCCCCAGCGCAAACCCAGGGATGACCTGGGGTCTAGGTGGGGCGATCGTCCTGTTTTTGCTCTAAACCTGTGGCCAGTCTTAGGGCGTCCCTGTGCTTTCTCGAATCCAGATTGAGGCGATCGCACCGGGAAAAATTGAATTTATAGCGCCTCTGGTAAGAATTGCACAACTGAAAAGTTGTTAGGGTTCCCCAACGGTTCCATTCCTCTGCAATCAACCCCCTAACATCCCTGGAACTCCTGGAAACAACTCCTAGAGGATTGTTTCTGCTTTCCTTACAAAAATTATCGTTCATCTCCCTAAAAACTGAGCGATCTTTTCCAAAAAATTAGAAAAGAATCGCGCCCTCGATTTTTCCAGCCTTTCCCCTGCAACTCCTCCACTTTATCCCCCTCCAACCCGTCAGTTGCGTCCTGAAACTTAGTAGAATAGAAAAAAGCCGGATTGAATTCTCAAGATTGGCTAGATCTCGATGTGCCGGTTCAAGGCAAACGACATCACTAAAAATTAAGGAAAATTTTATGCAATCGGGTTGGCGAATAGGGATGGTATTTGGCATCCCGCTTTATATAGATTATTCATGGTTGATTATCCTCTCTTTAGTCACGGTATTAAATGCGGGGCAGTATGCAGAACAACAACAATGGGAGCCAGCGATCGCCTGGGCAACTGGGTTAGGATTAGCCCTCCTGCTGTTTGCCTCTGTATTACTCCATGAACTCGGGCACAGTTTAGTGGCTCAATCTCAAGGAATCAAAGTGAACTCGATTACCCTGTTTATTTTTGGAGGGGTCGCCTCCATCGAACAGGAATCCAAAACCCCAGAAGAAGCCTTTCAAGTGGCGATCGCCGGACCTGTCGTGAGTTTCACCTTATTTGGCCTCCTCGGACTCATCGCTGGACTGGTACCCGGGACCTCACCCGTCGCCGTCGTCGCCCGGGATTTATCCGCGATTAACCTTGTCTTGGCATTATTTAACCTGATTCCCGGACTCCCCCTCGATGGCGGGCAAATTTTAAAAGCGATTATCTGGAAAATCAGTGGGAACCGCTTTCAAGCCGTGCATTGGGCAGCCCAGGCGGGAAAAACCCTCGGGTTTACGGCGATCGCCCTGGGATTGTCCGTCTTGTTACTCGCCAATAGCTTCGGGGGCATTTGGATTGCCTTAATTGGCTGGTTTGCCGTCCGCAACGCCAACGCCTACGATCGCCTCGCCACCTTACAACAGGCTCTACTCCAACTCCAAGCTCAAGACGCCATGACCCGTCACTTTCGGGTCGTCGATGCCAAAATGACCTTAAATGAATTTGCCGGGGACTACCTGCAAGCCGAACAGCGTTACGCCGCCTATTTTGCCGCCTCCGATGGCCGCTATCGAGGCATGATTTCTTTAGAAGATTTACGCTCAATCGAACGCAGTCAGTGGCAAACTCAAACCTTGTTAGAAATTGTACATCCCCTGTCTGAGATTATTACGGTACAGGAAAATAGCACCTTGGTCGAGGTGATTAATCGGATGGAAATCGATAATTTACCTTATATTACTGTGCTTTCCCCAGCCGGTGCCGTCTCCGGAATTATCGATCGCGGGGATATCGTCGCTACCGTTGGGAAAAAATTGAATTTACCCATTCAGCGCGAACAAATTCAGCAAATTAAAGAAGAGGGAAGTTATCCCCCCGGATTTGGGATTGCTGCGATCGCCAAAGCCACCGCTAACTCCTTTACTGACAAAGAAATACACCATCTCAGAAAGTAAGTTAATTCTCTGTTCTGGGTCTTGTTTTTTGTCAATTTGACGATTAAAAAAATTGAGACTTGATCCAGGGAGTACAAGCACTTCTGCATGATGTCCCCGGGTTTAGCGCATTTTAGGAACGGCGATCGCAGATTCAGTCTATTTGCGCTTTTTTTTCTTGCTCTTTTTCTTTGAGGTCTTTTTAATAGAAGAGGAAAACCCCTTAGAGGGTTGAGCCTCACCTTGATTGTTAAACCATTCCATCATCTCTTCGTAAACCTTAGCTTTACGGATGTTTTCCGGGTTTTTTCGGGGTCCCAAACCCAGTTGGAACTGGACCTCATCCCAGTCACCCACAACCAACTCATCGACGCAATCTGCCGCAAAAGCACTTTGAATTACCGGCGCTGATTCTACTGCCTTTAACTTGACTAACTCCAGAAGTAAAAAACCATTAAAGGTCGCGTCATTCTCCTGAAATTTTGCCAGTTTTTCCGTAATGATTTTGACACATTCATCTCGACTATCTGGATGCTCTGTGCCGATCGCCCGTAAACCAGAGGCGGCGACTGACAGGTGATATATATTCGGCCCTTCCTTGTCTAAATAGGCTGCTAGACTGGGAATCGCTGCCGGACCAATTTGGCCAAAAACGATGGGCATTTCGGTACTGGTCCAATCGATATCTTCCAGTTCATCAAAGATGGAAATCAAGGGGTCGATCGCCTCCTCTGCTCGTAATTCACCCAGGGCTCGCCATGCATGAATCGGTCCCCATATTTCCAGACCCTCTGAATCTCCCCAGTTTAATTCTTCATCAACAGCCATGCGGATCAATTCCGGAATATCTTCCGCTGTAAACCCAAATTTTTCAATATAATTGGTCTTCTCTTTAATTTTTCTACAATCCCCGAAGGTGAGCAATTGGTTAACGGGATGTGAATAGGTTTCTACTGTCATGTGTTTTCTCCTGGACGATTGAGTTAACTGGCAATTATAATACAGGTTAGGTGCTTTCCCGTAAAAAATACTGCCCGATACCCCCGGTTTCCCAGTTTCGATGAGTGTCATGTTAGAAACTTTGGAAACAATCGAAGCGCGATCGCAACTTGAAATTCTCAGGGATTTGCTTGCCATTGTCCCCAATTTTACCCGGCAGGATGATGGGTTATTTGGGGTCAAAGGATAACTTAAATGGATCTCCCGATTGAGTGAATCAAAGTTGGCGATCGCCCATTCAGTCTATTTGCCCTTTTTCTTCTTGCTCTTTTTCTTTGAGGTCTTTTTAATAGAGGAGGAAAACCCTTTAGCGGGTTGATCGCGAGCATCATTTCGATTTTTCAAATATTCCATTATCCTTTGCTCTATCTCAGCTTGATAGATGTTTTGCCTGGTTTTCCGGGGTCCTAACCCCAGTAGGAACTGGACCTCATCCCAGTCGCCCACAACCATCTCATCCACGCAATCCACAACAAAAGCAGTTTGAATCAGCGAGGCTGATTCTACTGCATCTAAATCAATTAAATTTGATACTAAATACCCATTTAAAGTCGGGTTATTTTCCTCAAATTTTGCCAGTCTTTTTGTCAAAATTTTGACACATTCATCCCGAAAATCGGGATATTCTGTGCCGATCTCGGTTAAGGAAGACCCAGCGATTTCTAGGTGAGATTCATCCAGCCCGGGCTTGTCTAAATATGCCGATAGACTGGGAATCGCTGCCGGACCAATTTGTTTAAAAACGGGCGGCATTTCGCTACTGGTCCAATCAATATCCTCTATTTCATCAAATAGGGAAATCAAGGGGTCGATCGCCTCCTCTGCTCTTAATTGACCCAGCGATCGCCATGCATGAACCGGGGCCCATACTTCTAAAGTATCTGACTCCGCCCAGTTTAATTCTTCATCAACGGCCATGCGGATCAATTCCGGAATATGTTCCGGTGTAAACCCAAATTTTTTGAGATAATTGGTATCATACTTAATTTTAAAACAATCCCCGAAAGTGAGCAATTGATTGACTGGAGGTGAATAGGTTTCTAAGGTCATCTTTTTTTGTTTTTGACTGAATTTATTTAAAATGATACTACATAATTTGTTTTTAGAAAAACAAATTATGGAGAAAAGCTGATATTTCAATGGCGGTTTCAGCTATCATCCTGTCAACGCAAGGCTAGAAACCCGGTTTCTGAAAACCGAGTTTCTGAACAGGTTACCCTTGAGAAATGGCTGCTTCCGGTAGCGCCCCTTGCATCCGTCCTAACCAATCAATCAGGGTTTCTAATTGATACTCGGCCCGCATGATGCCAATGCCGCGAACGGTAACTTTACCGGGTCTGTAAACAAACTTTTCTTGGACATTTGACGGCAGATTTTGGGCGAGTAAGTTCCAGGCGGGTTCCTCCATTGGGGTTTCTAAAACGATGTTTTGAGTGCCTTCCGGCTTGATTCTTGAGAATCCTAAAGGTTTGGCGATTTGTTTGAGTTTCATGACTTGCATGAGTTGATTGACGGGTTTGGGAATCGGTCCGTAGCGATCGCGCCAATCTGCTTCGATTTCTGCCAGTTCTTTCTCCGAGGTTGCCAAGGCCACGGACCGATAAGCACTCATCTTTTGGTCCAAATCTACAATATAATCCCCTGGAATAAACGCGGTCAAGGTGAGGTCGATTTGCGTCTCTTCTACGGTGGGAATTTCTTGGCCGCGAATCTCTCGAATTGCTTCCTCTAACATTTCCATATAGAGGTCAAACCCGATCGCATCCAATTGTCCAGACTGTTCCGCCCCTAACAAATTACCCACGCCTCGGATTTCCATATCCCGCATGGCGAGTTGATATCCTGACCCTAATTGAGCAAACTCTTTAATCGCCCTTAATCGTTTCCTTGCTTCATCAGTTAATCGGCCACTTTTAGGGTAAAATAACCAGGCATGAGCTTGAATTCCCGACCGTCCCACTCGTCCCCTTAATTGATACAATTGGGACAATCCGAAGCGGTGAGCATCTTCAATTAAAATCGTATTCACCCGAGGAATATCTAACCCGGATTCGATAATTGTGGTACAGACTAAAATATCCGCTTCCCCCGAACTAAAGGCAATGGTAATCGCTTCCAATTCTGAAGGGTTCATTTGACCGTGGGCGATCGCCACCCGGGCACTGGGAACCATCTGTTGCAATGCCGCCCCCACTTCCTCAATGCCTTCCACCCGAGGCACCACATAAAACACCTGTCCCCCTCGGTCCAACTCCTGGCGAATCGCCGATCTCGCCGTTTCCAGGTCGTATGGGGCCAAGTGAGTCTGAATCGGACGACGTGAGGGCGGAGGTGTGGCAATCAAACTCATCTCTCGCACACCCGATAAAGACATATACAATGTACGAGGAATAGGCGTTGCCGTTAACGTCAGCACATCCACTTGAGTTTTCAATGCCTTGATTTTTTCCTTCTGATTCACCCCAAACCGTTGTTCTTCATCCACCACTAACAGTCCCAAATCTCGGAACTGAATTGATTTACTCAAAACCGAATGAGTTCCCACAACTAAATCTAATTCCCCTGTAGCAAGGCGATTTTGAATATCTTGGCGTTCTGCTTGACTGCGGAACCGATTCAGTAATCCAATTTGAATTGGATAGGGAGCAAATCGTTCTTTAATGGTGTGATAATGTTGTTGGGTTAAAATAGTCGTCGGTGCCAACAAGGCCACCTGTTTTCCGGCAGTAATTGCTTTAAAAATGGCCCGGATTGCCACTTCAGTTTTACCAAATCCCACATCCCCACAGACTAAGCGGTCCATTGGGCGCTCACTTTCCATATCCCGCTTCACATCGTGAGTCGCCTTCAACTGATCCGGCGTCGGTTGATAGGAAAATGAATCTTCTAATTCTTGCTGCCAAGGCATATCCGGAGGATAGGCAAACCCTTGTTGATCCGATCGCTTGGCATATAAATTCAACAAATCCACCGCCAGTTTTTTCACTGCTTTGCGGACTTTGTTGCGGGTTGTTTCCCAGGATTTGCTGGTGAGTTTATTCAGTTCTGGCCTTTTCCCCCCAGTGGTCCGGAAGCGGGAAAGAGATTCCAGTTGGTCTACAGGAACGCGCAGAATTCCATCGCTATATTTAACAACTAAATATTCCCGGTTTTGGAGTTTTTCCAGTTTGATAAATTGGCCGACACCATGATGGCGATGGACGACAAAATCCCCTTGACGCAGTTTATTCGGGTCTACCTGTTTAGAAGCGGCGCGCCGACGTTTACGGACGTAGGTGGGAGTCGCGAGGGTATGTTGTCCATAAAATTCGCGATCGGTGATAATCACAATTCTAAAGGCGGACAAAATAAACCCTTCGAGTTCCGCGAGTCCACTATATTTCAGGGCAACGGGAATATGTTGGACTTGCAGTTTCTCGATCGCCCGATAGTCCCGATGATTGGGAATAAATTGGGCGGGACAGTCATGTTCTTGCAACAGAGAGACCGATCGACTCGGTTGCGCGGAAATTAGAAAGACATTAAACCGGCGATCGCGTTCTTCTCGTAACAGTTCGGCCAGTTTGGCAAACTGGTGAGGTAACACCGGAACTGGACGACTATCTAAATCAAAGCTAATTTGGGGACCCTCGGTTTTGCGGTGAATCACCAATTCCGAGAGGGAAATCCGGTCAAAGGATTCGGCAGTGGCAAGGGAGTCGCTAAAGTTGCGGTGCACCCGAGACAGGGGAATGGGTTTTGAGGGGAGGGTTCGGAAATGTTCTTCGACTTGTTCCGCCCAGCGATCGCCATGTGCACTACAGCGATCGGGTTCATCGATCGCCACAATGGTATCCGGGGACAGATAGTCCAGCAAGGAGGCCGGATGTTCAAAGGCCACCCCGAGAAACCGATGCAGGGAGGGAGTTTCGGGGGATTCTTCCAGTTCTAACTCTTTCGAGATAGCTGTACCTGCGCTGCTGAATGCTTCCGGGAGATGGGCCTGAATCAGGGGACTGAAGGAGGTAGGAGTCAGGACCAGTTGCGGGATTTTATCCAGGGAACGCTGGGTGGAGGGATCAAATTCTCGGATGTTCTCCAGTTCGTCCCCAAACCAGTCTAAGCGGACCGGGAGTTCCGCAGAAACGGGAAAAATATCCACAATATCCCCCCGGCGACTCCACTCCCCTTCGGTTTCCACAAGGGCCACGCGCTCATATCCCATGCGGGCCAGTTGTTCGTCTAGGGTTTTGGAGTTCCACTCGCTTTTGGCAGTGAGGGTGAGGCAGTAGGGTTTGAACTGATTCACCGGGGGTAAATGGGGTTGTAGCGCCCGTTCTGTCGTGACAATGGCGAGATTGTTTTCTCCCCGGACTAAATCGGCGAGGACTTGCATTTGACCCCAGGTGGTTTCTTCTTCTGGGTCAAAGAGTTCGTAGGGAGATGCTTCGGAGGTGGGGTAAAAATGCACCGTAGGCCACCCCATTGCTTCGAGTTGGGCGGCCCATCGCCCTGCTTCTTCCAGGGTGGCGGTGACAACCAATAAACTCTGGTCCCGTTTTTGAGCGATCGCCGAGGCGACCAATCCTTTCGGGAAGCGGGAGATGCCGTTGAGTTCGATATGGTGATGCCGATCGAGTTTGGTGAGGAGTTCGGTCGCTAACGGCGATCGCCCCAGGGTGCGGATGATGGAAGAACAGGCCATGACTTGTTACAAATGCGAGAGCTTGGGTGGAAAAAAAATCCCCGGATCTTTATTCTCTATTTATTTTAGAAGCCCAACGACCAACTGTGCGATCGGCCCGGATAGGGATAGTTAGACCAAATCCGTTACTGATATGTCCTCAGATTTATTATGGCAGCCTGCGTAGGCAGGCTTTGTTAGTATAGCCCCACCCTTGAGGGTGCGGGTTAAAACAGACCTATCAATACCGGATGGGGAAAGTTTGGATCGCAATTTCTAGGGCAGGGATGATTCTGCTATTGCCGAGAAATGTTAACTTAAGGGTGTTCCAACAAATAAATCATCCAAATCCCGATGGTTAAGCACCTAACAAGACTGTATTAGCCCGCGCAGGCGGGCTTTGTCCGTGTAGCCCCAGGCTTCAGCCTGCGGGTTTTTTGGGGATTTTATTTTTTGGA
>NZ_JAMXOT010000419.1 GCF_024220515.1 Oscillatoria sp. HE19RPO | reverse complement strand
CAAAAAATAAAACCTTCAAAAAACCCGCAGGCTCAAGCCTGGGGCTACACGGACAAAGCCCGCCTGCGCGGGCTAAAAGAGCCTTGTTAGGTGCGATCGCATCAAAGCAAGGATGATTTATTTGTTGGAATCCCCTTACTGGAAAAATGCCCTCAACACCTCTATAGGGAAAACCCCAATAATTAGACTCGAACCGGACTTCCCCATAAGGTGGAGAAAAGAGATATATAGGCGGATCTAAATCATTGCGACCCTTCATTTAGATGTTATATAAGCCCGGTAAACTCACCCAAATAAACTTCCCCAACTCTCTATCGAGGTGATGGGTAACTCCTGTCAGCGTCTAGTTTTTATAAAGCAGGCTTTTGTAGCTAAATTATCTAAAAAGCTAGGATGGCTTAATATTAATCCCTTCAATGTTCTAGATAAGCCCATTGTTTCCAATCTCGACGCCGGGACAATCCTTTAATTTCAATATCAATCCGCTTCGCTTCGGCAATTTCAAAAAGGACGCGCAATCCATCTCGAAATTTTTTTTGCTTACTGTTAAAAGAAATAGAATACCGTAACGGTTCCCGCGCTTGAATATAAACTAATCGATTATTTTTACGATTAGACACTAAAATAGCTCGTTTGACATCAACCCAAGGGATAATCAGCCTCGGACTCAGAGGACTGCGCCGCACAATTCGGGTATTACTAATTTCTATAGCGGCACATAATTCATCGGCAATAATCAGTAATGGACTGGTCATCGCAATCCAAATCATCGCGGTCCCAATCGGAATAAAGAGCAGGGATAGACAGGCACAGATCAAGTAAAAGACTCCTAATCCCCAACCAATCCACGGATTACGAGGAGAGAGCCGCAGGAATTGTTCTCGGGTGTTCATGGCTTGGCTTCCTTTCCAGGCTTTTTGTGTTAAGTTTAATCCATTCAAATCCCTGTCAAATCCTTCTAAAGAGATAGGTTATGACCGGCTTTAGGTGAGGTTATTGCGCGGGCGTGCCCCAAAGACTTGACAAGCATCGGAGGCAATTTTTGCAGCAGAAGCTAATGCCCGGGGAAATGGTTCTTGTAAAATATGATGACAAAATGCCCCATGAAAAATATCACCGGCCCCTAATGTATCAATGACTTTGACTTTAGGAACTTCTACCCAACCCGGGATACCTTGGCTGAGGTATTGAATAGGGTTTTCCCCGTTAGTCATGGCGATATGGGGAATTCCTAGGTTGGCAAGATAGGTGAAAACTTCGGAGGCATTGTGGCAGTTTGGGGGATAAAAATTGCTGGAACATAAGGCATAATCTACAAAGGGGAGAAGGGTTTCCAATCCGGGTTTCCAGCTTCCTCCATCCAGGACGACGGGGATGGTTTGGGCGTGACTGATTTGGGCGATCCGTTGACTGACGGACATTTGATGTCCATCGATTAGAACTATGTTAAACTGTTCCCAGGAATCAAGGGGTAGACGATCGCCCAGGATTTGAGATTTTGTGGCATTGATGGAAATAACCGCCCGATCGCCGGTGGCTTGGGTGACAATAATCGAAGATAGGGGTGGGGGTTCGGTACGGTGAGGGTCCAAATCGGCGATCGCCACCCCATACCGTTCTAATTCCCCATAAATAATGGCGGTGAGGGGATGTTGTCCAACTGCCCCTACCAGGGTTGACTGATTGCCAAGATAGCTAAAGGCGATCGCCGCATTGGTTGCCGGTCCCCCCGCATTGATCGTCGAGTCAGTCGCCACAATTTTCTGATTGTTTTGAGGCACTCCTGCGCTTAAATAGATCGCGTCCAGGGTGACTAAGCCGATAAACAATCCTTGTTTTTTCAGAGTTTCATCCTCCCGGTTCAAGACTTGCAGATTTTTTCATTCCTTCAAAATCTTCTGGGCTTCATACTTTATCATGAATTGGGATGCGGATGAGCAAGGAATCCGCTTCAGGAGTTTAAGTTGATCCATTGGTTACATTGTCCAAATTAAACTTGGGAAAAATTTAGTCCGTTATTCATGGAAATTGATTCAAAACTAGGCACACTTTATATCGTGGGAACGCCCATTGGGAATCTGGAAGATATGACATTCCGGGCGGTGCGAATTTTGCAGGAAGTGGATGCGATCGCCGCTGAGGATACCCGTCACACGGGGAAGTTGTTGCATCATTTTCAAATTAAAACACGGCAAATTAGCTATCACGAACATAACCGGCAACAGCGAATTCCAGAATTAGTGAATCGGTTAGCGCAGGGGGAGGCGATCGCCCTCGTCACCGATGCCGGAATGCCCGGAATCTCCGATCCCGGATATGAACTCGTCAAAGCTTGTCTGGAACAAGGAATTGGGGTGGTGCCAATTCCGGGACCGACTGCCTGCATTACGGCGATTAGTGCAGCGGGTTTACCCGCCTCTCGATTTACTTTTGAGGGGTTTTTGCCGGTGAAGGGAAAAGAACGTATTCAGCAGTTGCAGGGGTTAAAGGGAGAGATGAGGGCGATGGTGTTTTATGAAGCGCCTCATCGGTTGCTCAAAACATTACGGGATTTAGAGAAAATCTTGGGGGGCGATCGCGCCTTGGTGTTAGGGCGAGAGTTAACGAAACTGCATGAAGAGTTTTGGAGGGGAACAATTGCCGAGGCCATAGCACATTATAGCGACCATTGTCAACCCAAAGGAGAATTTACCTTAGTCATTAACGGGGGCGACTGCGCAACCCCCGTTTTTTCAGAAGAGACCCTCAAGGCGGCATTACAAAAGGCGATCGCCCAGGGACTTACCCGGTCCGAAGCCACCCGGCAATTGGCGCAGGAAACCGAACTTCCCCGTCGCCAGATTTATCAACTGGCGATCGGTCTAGATCAGCCCAATGCCGAAGACCTGTAGACCCGAGGGCCTCGGTAAAGCATTCATGCAGGACTCAGAAACCGGGTGTTCCCGAAGGATCCGGAGGCTGCCTCTAGTTCCCCAGAGAACCTAGCTTCAGGGCAGAAGGCCATTGGTGCATCAACAGGGCTTCGGGAGCAAGGGGGCCGTCCCTAGTCCCAGCCTGGATTGACCCTTACAGAGAGTAAACTTGACCATCAATGAGTAAACGGGTAATTCCCTTAGATTGCAAATAAACGCTAGTTTTTTGCAGCATCCGCCCATCGGGAACCTTAATCACCCGTTGGTTTCGGGCCGAAAAGCGCCGAGCGACTCGGTGATTGTCAAAAACCGGCAGAGTTCTTTCATAAGACTCTTGAGCGGGAATTTGTCCGAGTTCGGCAAACTCTTTGAGAGGACGAGTAATTAAATCCCCCCCTTTGTCTACAACCACATAACAGATTTTGGGAAGTTCAGCTTCTGCTAGGGGTAAGACTTCAACGACGGTAGAGGTCCGATGAGAACGTCGCCGCAACAGGGGTTCATCATCCTCCCACTCCTCATCGTCGTCCTCATCGTCCTCATCCTCTAATTCTTCGTCATCCTCCTCATCGTCGTCCTCATCGTCCTCATCCAGGATGTCTTCTCCCAACATTTCCTGAAGGGCGCTAGTTTCGCTCCTGGGATAGCGATCGCTAAAGCCTGACACTGGGAGTTCAAGCTCGTTTTTATCTTCTTCCTCAGCACCATCAGAAGCAGAACGCAGGCGAATGCGTTTTTTAGCAGGAACAGCTAAGGGCTGCTCGCCTTCCTCTGTCTCATCCTGGGGGTCTGGATCGCTCGTCACGAAGCGACCAGAGCGCTTTTGTTGGATGAGGGATTCATATTCCTCTTCAGATAACGTGCTTTTGAGGATGCGGCTAATTGTCGAGCTACTGACACCGTAACGACTTGCCAGGGTTAAAGTTGTTTCTCCAGGCTGTCGATACAGGTCGATAATGTCGCTTTTGTCAGATTCAGATAGTTTTCGAGAACTCATGCCGCATCATCGGGGGTAAACATTTGGACGAGAGTCGGAGGCATTGAACGCGCTTAAAGGGAGATGAGCGCCATCTTAGCGCGGCCATTGTCCGAATGGGGGAGGACTAGAATATCATGCCATTGTGGGATTAAGGGCGAGTTATAGAGCAGCCTCGTTTCGGACAAGGGATTTTAGCCGAGTCGGAGTAGGGATCGCAGGGGTTGGGTTAATCCGAGGACCCGCCTCTTCTGCGCCCCCGAGAACGAGAACGAGTAGAGATATCGTATTCCAAGACTGCACCAATGGCGAAAAGAACCGCACTGAAAATCCAGAAGACTTCCAAAAGACTGCCACTTTCGTAGTTGGCGACGCGCACATCGGCGTACTTAAACCACATATCGGCAATATAGAGGGAAAAAGTCGCCGCCGCAATCATCCGCCAAGACTGAGAGAACCGTCCTCCCCAGAAGGCTAACAACAGTGCAGTTGCCAGGATCAGGAGCAAGACATCCATGATCACATAGAACAAATTCACATAGTAAGCCACTGGAGTCAGGGCTTGGTCAATGGCCACAATGAAGGCCGGAGCCGTTTGCGGGGTGCTGGAGGCAGGAGCAGGAGCCTGTGTCCCGGATCCGGTAGCTGGCGAAGCCACCTGCTCGATCGCCTGGGGTGAAGCGGCCTCGGGGACCTCAATCGGTTCAGCCACAGCCAGCCAGTAGGCTAACGCGATCCCAGCCAAGGCGATCGCCCCGAGGACGGCCCACTGCCAAATTTCTAAATTCAGCTTGCGGCCTGAGACCGCCAGAACCATCCCCACGGTTAGGGCAATATAGGTAATTGCATAAAAGAAATCCCCCAAAGACACATCCGGGGCCAGATTCCAATACAACTCCCATAAGCCAAATAACACGCCGCCTAGAAAATAGCACAGCATTCCAATCCCAATCGCCAGCCAGACATTCCGTCCACTGACAATTTGGGGAGCGCGCCAATTTCTAAAACAGAGAATTGCAGCGCCCAAGAAAGCGACTAATTCAAATATTAACGTACCGATTGAGTACCACAAGGGTCTCCCCATTCCAGGAGCTTCCGGTACGCTAAATAACAAAAAAAACAACAAAGCTAAAACAGCCCAGGCGATTCCAGTAATCACCAGGGTCTGAGCTGTAAACAAAGGTTGAGAACTGGTTAACTTTTCTGAAGTCGTTCGCATAGAAATTCCCAAATTGCTAACGGGGCATCGGTCTTGGGGTCTAGGACTTTCTTAAACGTAGAAACGACCAAGGGCTTGCCTAGAGAGCCGTTTGTTAACGACAAGATCACAGAACCCACTTGAAAGAACCCTCTCTCAAGATAGGGACCACATCTCACCGAGGGGAGATTGTCCAAGCCAATCTCTAAACTGCTTGCGTTCCGCAGAAGGCATATCTTCCAAGATATCTAAGGCTCGTTCTACAAAGCTGGTATTCCCAAAATAGGCTTTGCCTAAGCGATAGAGCTCTTGCAACAAGGTATTCAAATGATGCTCTTGCCAAGACGGGACTTGAGCGCCGCTCAAAGGATCCATATTGAGCAACTGGTTAACCGCATCCGGTGATTCCGCTTGAGGGAAGCGCCATTTTTTAAAGGTCTCAGCAATGTCCTTTTCAAATGAACCCGCTTGCCGATTGCCCAGCAAGTCTTCTATGTCAAAGAAAACCGCTTGTAACATTAAAAGACAGGCTTGGGTGTACAGGGGCGCTGCTGCTACCCCTCCATGAGCATCCTCTGTCAGTTGGTCCAGACGGATTTTGCCCCAAACACTGTATCGATCGGTCTCTTCAAGCAGTACGCAAGCTTTCCCACGGTTATCCGTTAGGTCCCTCCAAAAGGCCCTTGCCTCATCCGCCTGTTGAGCGCTAAACACGTTAATTAAGCGAAAGGTCTGACCTTGATAGTTCAAAATCGGTATTTGCTGACCCGTTTTGGGGTGCTGAATACCCGTTATTTCAACATCCTGCCGTTTCAGAATAAACATGACGCTGCCAATTGAGTCCTCGTGGCCTGTGGGTGCTGTCGGTTCAATGGAAATGGCGAAAAGCGAGAGTTTCGTTTGTCGCCCTGCTTGGTTTCAAGATTAAGTTGAACCACACTTGGGCTTTAGTTTAGTCTGACTCACGCAGTTAACCGCAACTCGGCAAGTCTTGCTCATTTCCCTGGCGACGTAATTCAACGCCCTGACTAACCCTTATCTTACTCTATGCCTTATCCGGAAAAACCCCAAGCTTGTTATTCCTGCTTATGGAATGGACAACAATGTAAGCGCATAACGGTGGGAACCGCTATCCGGGACTGGTCTGCTCCGATGCGGGTCCCCTTATTTTAGATCCTACGGACAAGACCCCGGCTTTTTTATCCAATTTTAGAGGCTTTCTGGCCCGCAATGGGGGGACAAAACTCGGTTGTTCTTCCCCCTCCTGCACCCCCGGACTAGGATTTCGGGTTCCTCTGGGAAGACCCTCCTGAAACACTCCCGATCAATAAGGGAACTCCAAAAAATAAAACCTTCAAAAAACCCGCAGGCTCAAGCCTGGGGCTACACGGACAAAGCGGTGCCTGCGCGGGCTAAAAGAGCCTTGTTAGGTGCGATCGCATCAAAGCAAGGATGATTTATTTGTT
>NZ_JAMXOT010000418.1 GCF_024220515.1 Oscillatoria sp. HE19RPO | reverse complement strand
CCAAAAAATAAAACCTTCAAAAAACCCGCAGGCTCAAGCCTGGGGCTACACGGACAAAGCGGTGCCTGCGCGGGCTAAAAGAGCCTTGTTAGGTGCGATCGCATCAAAGCAAGGATGATTTATTTGTTGGAATCCCCTCAGTTGAGAAAAGGGCGCGAGTTACCCGAAGTCTTCTTGTTATTGAGGCGAGTCGGGGCGATCGCCCCTTTCTCTTGGGGTGAGCTAAAACGAAAATTTGAAATGAATTCTAGGGTTGAGAAGAGCATCCACTGGCTCCCCGTTTTCTAAATGTTGGACGACAATCACAGGAACATCAGCCGGTGTGACCCGACAATACCAGATATTATCCGGGTTAACTTTAACCGTGGGACCCGAGCTACATTGTCCCAGACAACCCGTGCCATTGACCGTCACCCCGGGGGGGAGTGCCGTCTGTTGAAAGGCTTTGAGAACGGCTGGGGAGCCGTGGCGCTGACAAGATTGATGCTGGCAAATCGAAATATTCCGATACAGAGGGTCTGGGGAATCGGAGGGTGTCATAGCCTATACAGGGAAATAAATCTTTACAATACTGATTCTAACTGCCTGAGTCTGTGGTTTCCTGGTCGAGTACAGATCTACAGAAGTTTGACCCCCCTGCTGAAACATCGACTTTTGTGCGGATATCTGAGAAAATCTCCCTTACAGTCACTTAAATTTAGAAGTGACCTGAGCGGGCTACAACTTGGGATCGGGGGAAAAAACAGATTAGGCTGGGTTTAAGCCATCAAGTTCGACCCCACAGATGCAGCCGGACAGATAGCTCAATGTTTTAGATGACGGTCACAAATTAGCTTGAGATAAAGATAAAAGAAGATGGCGAAAACAGTTGCCGAGATTATGACCCGAGATCCAGTCGTCGTGACTTCCCAGACGTCTTTGGATGAGGCGATTCAGATTATGGCGGAACGGCGCTTCAGTGGACTTCCTGTCGTGGATACTGCGGGAAAGTTGGTGGGGATTATTTCCCAGGGAGACTTGATGTGGCGCGAAAGTGGGGTGACGCCGCCGCCCTATATTATGGTGCTTGATAGTGTGATTTATTTAGAAAATCCTGCTAAATATCAGCGGGATTTACATAAGGCTTTGGGACAAACCGTGGGGGAAGTTATGACCAAAAATCCTCAAACGATTAGACCCGAGAAGTCTTTACGAGAGGCGGCAGAATTGATGCATGAGAAGGGAGTACATCGCTTGCCGGTGATTGATTCAGGGGGTAAGCCTATTGGAATCCTGACCCGGGGCGATATTGTGCGGGCGATGGCAACTGAGGAAGGATAAGAGTTGACATTTTTAGGGGGATAGGGTTGAGGTCCGAATGGACAAAAGCAAAAGATGGTGAATGATCATCATGAAGTGATGGATCAAGGGGACTGAAGATCCGTTTAATTTCGGTTAAGGAATACCAGATAAGGAACAGATCATAAAAAATGAACGTTACTCCAGAGTCAGTGAGGGAATTACTGCATTCAGAAACAATGGGCGATCGCCTACGCGGGGTGAATCAACTTCGGCAACTTGAACCGGCGATCGCTTTAGAACTGATTTTACCGACGATTCAAGATAGTAGTGCCCGGGTGCGCTATGCAGCAGTCAGTCAAATGGCCAGTTTGGGCAAGCTGGATCGGGAGGTTGCCTTAACGGTCCTGCGCGATCGCCTATTAAATGATTCGGAAACTGATGTCCAAGCGGCAGCAGCAGACTCTCTCGGGGGTTTGCAATTAACGGAAGCATTTGAAGAGTTGCAACAGAGCTATCACAATACTTCTGAATGGCTGCTGAAACTCAGTATTGTTGCGGCTTTAGGAGAATTGGGGGATAGTCGGTCTTTTGATATGTTAGAAGATGCCCTAAATTCTTCAGAAAGTCTGATCAAAACAGCGGCGATCGGGTCGTTTGGGGAACTGGGCGATCGGCGCGCTACTGCATTATTAATTCCCTACGCTACCGATGCCGATTGGCAGATTCGCCATCGTGTCGCTCAAGCGTTGGGACTGCTTGGGGGTCCTGAAGTTCGACCCATCTTAGAAACATTGGCGCAAGATGAAGTTTCCCCGGTGGCCCAAACGGCACAAGCGAGTTTATCTACGGTGGTTTGAACAAAAAAAGGGTGGGAAATTTCCACCCTTTTTCTCTTTTTAAACATCAGGACAAACCTACAATTTTTATCTCTTTAACCCAGTGGTTTGCGGTGTTAGAACACTTCCAACTGTTTAGACGCTGAAACTGAACAAGCTATTGAGTCGATGTTCATTTGGGGAGTAGCCTTAATTGGGCAAAATAAAAATTTTGAGAATTAGGCGATCGCGCCCCGATTCTTTTGCCTGATAGAGGGCCTTGTCCGCAATAGAAATCAACTCAGAGGGGACCGTACTCGGACAAGGAATCGTGGCAGTCACCCCCAAACTTACCGTAATAAATTCACTCACCGAGGAAGTGGGATGGGGAATCTGTAAATTGCGGATTTCACTCCGAATTTTCTGGGCCACACTCACCGCCCCTGCTGCATCGGTATTCGGAAGCAACACAGCAAATTCTTCTCCCCCGTAACGCGCCACCAAATCCCCGGGACGGTTCACCGATCGCCTCAGGGCCTCTGCCACTTCTTGTAAACATTCGTCCCCGGCTAAATGACCGCAGGAATCGTTGTAGGGCTTAAAAAAGTCTACATCACACAAAATCAAAGACAGCGATGAAGGATTTTGGACAAAACGAGTTTCTGTCCCGGCATTTTTGGCCGAAACACTTTCCCGAATCAGTCGCCGCCACTCATGTTCTAATGCTTGGTCAAAACCCCGACGATTGGCAACCCGAGTCAACCCATCCAAAAATGCCAGACGCTGTAACTCTTCATTCGCCGCTTGTAACTGTCGATAAAGCTGCGCTTGTTCCAGCAATCTTCTCACCCGTTGACGAAGAACTGCCCAGTGAATCGGTTTCGTGACGAAATCCACGGCACCTACCTCGAATGCATGGTCCACCGATTTACTGTCCTCAAGACTGGTAATCATTAAGATGGGGGTGTGGGATGCAAAGTCATTTTCCCCCGAAGAATCATTTTCAAACATGGCTTGTAGCCTAGTGCAGCAAGTAAACCCATCCATAACGGGCATGATGGCATCTAGCAAAACCATATCGGGACGCAGGCGAATATATGCCTCTAAACCCTGAAGGCCATTTTCCGCCTCGGCTACTCGATAACCCTCTTTTTCCATGACTTGACGGAGGAGATCCCGCATAAAACGGTCATCATCGACGATCAAGATCAGGGGCGGTTCTGTATCTGGGGTCGATGATTTTTTACTCACACCTGATATCGGATTCTCCATTCGCGCATCATTGACTACCCTAGTCCATCCCCTTTTGAGTTCCGTCGTTTTGTATTTTAACGATGGCATTTTTATAAAATAACTCCCTTGAGTTTATTATGAATCATCCGTTGCTACCTTGTGAGCGATCGCACTCTGCTGCTGGAAGTGACCCTCCGTAATAGATCGCGGTGACTTCAATCACCTCCACCGGAGCCAAACCCGGTGACTTGACCTCCGCAAGGGTGACTCTCCGTCCCAGAGTTGACGCCAGAATCAATGAGTATTTCCCTCCCACCGAGGGCTTCATCCCAAATCCGGTTGTCAAAAACCTGTTTTCTCTTTAGGGGGCTGAGACTGGCTGGATCCATCTAGCTTACCCAAAAAGGCTGTAGGTTTTAGCAAACCTATTCTGCGCCCCTTGAGCAGTCATCCATACCCCGTTGAGTTCCTCCCTGCTTTCGGAAATCAGAACCCCAAACAGTTGGTGACTAAGCGGGTCCGCTTTTATCGCTCTGACGGGATAATTTCAGGGTATTTTCACGTTAGTGAGAGCGCGATTCTCTCCTGTCTTGTGAACAGTAAGACCCTTTAATCTCTTTCCCATCAGAAAAGTCCGAGAGTTTGGGAACTGCGCATCTTTAGAGCGCAGAGGAAAAACGAACGAGCGGTTTTAACCGCCTATCCCTTGCCTATCCCTTAGTGCTACAATGTAGTCATTAACGTTTTTAGCGTTTCATCCA
>NZ_JAMXOT010000416.1 GCF_024220515.1 Oscillatoria sp. HE19RPO | reverse complement strand
AGCCTCAGCCCCGGAACCCGTTGTAGCCTCAAATGAGCCAGTGGCAGAAGTCGCACCGCCAGTTGAAAATGAGGCAACATCCCATGAGTCTCAAGATGACGGAGCAAATTCTCATCAAGAGAATTTAGCCGCCGAGTCAGAAAATTCCTCACCTGACTTGAGCGATACCGAAACCGACACAGAAATAGATCCGCCAACAGTGCCGGAGGTGACGGAGGATCCGACTTCGGGCGAAAGCGCTCCCACAGCGTTAGCTCCGGCGACTGCGGACGACATTTCAGTTCTGCCCGTCGAACCCCTACCGGGAAACCCGGAGCAGTTTGAACAAGGCATTGGCTCGGAAATTATCCCTACATCTGAGTCAAACCCAGCAACGGCGGTCGTGAGGACCCCGAAAGAGTTTACGTCGGGCGTGTTTACTGTGGGGGAAACGGGAGAAGTCGGCATCGACTTCCTGTTTGATGGCGGGAAATACCAAGCAGAGGTGGCAATTTTTAGCTTAGAGGGACTTGATGAGTTTGAATTGGGTTCGCCAGAATTTATCGAAGAAGCAGCACGTCGGGCATTAAGCGATTCTCCTAAAGGTCATGTGGCGATTAGCGATCGCGCTGATGGGGCTGAGTTTTCCGGTAAATTAGGAGAATCGGTTGACTGGAACGAGGGCGAATACGAGTCAAAGACTTTTGCCATGAAACCGTCGGAACGATTTGGCATCATGTTGGTTCCCAATGG
Organism: Oscillatoria sp. HE19RPO; assembly: GCF_024220515.1. GTDB lineage: Bacteria > Cyanobacteriota > Cyanobacteriia > Cyanobacteriales > Laspinemataceae > Laspinema. The sequence goes on along the minus strand of NZ_JAMXOT010000416.1, from coordinate 2,032 downwards.
CACAGTGGCAGAAGTAGCCGAAAATCCGACTCTCGCGGGAGCCAAGCGACCCCTGTTTTCCATGGCGACCGACGACCCGGACGATGGATTCCACGGCCAGCAATTCGCAGACGTAACCGGGGATGGAGTTCTCTTTGCTTGGGAAGATTTGCGCCTGGAAAGTTGGTCGGACCGAGATTATAACGATATTATATTTTCAATTAAGGGTGCGACGGGTTCGGCGACTGATTTCGATGCGGCTTCTGACCCCGAAAAAGATTGGCGAGATACCGATTTGGGTCGGGAGATAATCCAAAGCGTTCTGTCCCCGGTAGAAACGGAAACCGACCCGCCGATTCTAACTGTAGAAGCAATAGAAGCAGGCATATCCGGTCAAGTGGAAGACAAGAGCGAGATTTCCAGCTTGCGAGTCGGTTTTGATGCCACCCCGACTTCGGAGTTTGTCAGCGTTACCGCTTCTTTGGCCGAAGATGGCAGTTTTACTCTCGACGGAGCCACTTTAGAAGAAATTCTCGGGACATCCTTAGACCAAAGCAGTCACGTTCTGTATCTGGAAGCCACAGACATTCATGGCAACATCGGCGTCACGGCAATTCGCTTGGGAGAAATTTCTGCCCCGACGAACGAAAAGGAATTAAACTTAGCCGTAGGTTCGGTTTACGGTCTCGACCCTTATCCCGACGGCATCGCCCTCCCGGCAGGGGGACAGCGGCAATTGTCCCTGCGTCTGAATGGATGGCCCGACGCGGGAGATGTCAGCGCTGCCGATGCTGGGACTCGCTATTTTGTCAGCCACCCCGACATCGTAAATGTCACCGCCGATGGTATGGTGACGGCGCTTAAAGAGGGCGTCACCACCGTCACCATCTTTTACGGAGCCACATCGGTGGAAATTCCCGTGGGCATCGAAGCGCCGGAAATCGGCCCGGCAGTAGTCGCAGAAGATGGAGGGATTGTTGTTGGAGACGATGGTTCTTTTGTCATGTTGCCCCCGGGAGCCTTGAATTCAGAAAGTTCCGTCAGTTTGACTCCATTAGAGAAAGAAGACTTGTCGTTAGAATTTCCCGATGCCTTGGACTTTGCCGGAGCATTCGAGTTGGATTTAGGATCCGAGCGCTTAAATCTTCCCGCTCAATTGGCCATCAGAGCACCAGAGAACATGGAACCGGGAACGGAAGTATTGTTTGCCCGCAAAGGGTCTCTGCCGGATGAAAATAACAATTGGACCGATACTTGGCTGATTGAGGAATCGGGAGTGGTGGGAGCCGATGGTTTGATTCACACCAATTCACCGCCGTTTGGGGGGATTTTGGACAGCGGCACCTATGCTTTGTTGGCCACAACTACCCTGGGATTTTCACCGTACAATTTAGCCCTGAGTTTTGCTCCGGGAACCGCACAATATGGAAGCGCGGGAATCACATTTGGTTCTAGCTCTGCCGGGACGGTACAATTAGGGACGAATTTCAGTCTGGCTAATAGCTTTTTATTTGCACGGACTGGTGTATTTGGGATTGCGGCAACAGGAGTGGCTAGTTTCTCCTTTTTCACTGTGATGATGGCCTATTTGGCGAAGTATCTTCAAACCGCCGAGGTGACTGTGGGGGCAATTCCGGAAATTGGTTTGCCGATGGTAAATTCGGCCAACGTCGAGTTTAACCCAGAAGGAATTCCTACGGTGACAGCAACGATCGATGCACCGACGAGCAACTTGGTCGATCCCTTGGCACCGCCAGTGTTGCAGTCAGCCGAGTTGAAGTTTGACTCTGGAGAACCTTTGGTGTTCCTTGAAGGCAGCAATTTTGTCAATGATTTTAACGATCTGGGCAGTTCCCTGTCGGATTTACGGGTGGAATTCCGGGTGGGTACGCGCACATACGAAGCCACGGTGGTACCGGAATTTTCTCAGGAATTGGGAGAAAATCGATTTACCGTGGCGGTAGAAATACCAGAAACCATTGCCCTGGGAGAAGCAGAAATCGTGTTAATCCGACCCCAGAAACAGCGTTTGGGAACGAATGTAGACCAATAT
>NZ_JAMXOT010000058.1 GCF_024220515.1 Oscillatoria sp. HE19RPO | reverse complement strand
ATGCTTGCGCCCTCCGTCGGGCGCAAGCATTGCGCCCCTACATTGACGGGGCTACTCTGTTGATCTACGAACGAAGGTTTTGGAGATTTTATTTTTTGGAGTTCCCTAACGACTGAAGTCGAGATAGGGTCTACCACCTGCTGAGTTGGGAACAGGAGTTTAAGCCTGATATTGGGGCGTTACTTGGCTGATGCCAAGTAACGCGGCAACGACTGAAGTCGGGACGTTGAACAAAAGAGGATAACACCTGAAGTCGAAATGTTGAACATCTCCCCCAACTCCCCCATCACCCAAGGACAAATGACAAATGACCAATGACCAATGACCCCTCATCCCCTCTTGACCAGATTGCCTAAAATAGGGTGGAAAACCCTCATTTTAATCCAACCGGATGAATCATCACGTCGAAATCTTAGCCGATAAAACTGCCCTAGTTGAGCGATCGCTGGAACTGGTGCGGGACAAAATTGACCAAGCGATTCAACAGGGCGATCGCTGTACCATCGCCCTGGCAGGTGGCAGCACCCCCAAACCCTTGTATGAATCCCTCGCTACCCTGAACCTTCCCTGGGAAAAAATTCACATCTTTTGGGGGGACGAACGCTATGTCCCCCCAACGGACCCCGATAGCAATCAGCTCATGGCACGTCAAGCATGGCTCGATCGCGTGAACTTTCCCAACGCCAACATTCACCCGATTCCCACCCAGGGAGAAGATCCGGCTAGTGATGCCCAGCGCCATGAGGCCCATTTGCAAGAATTCTTTGCCATTTCTCCGGGAGAGTTCCCCAATTTTGATATCATTTTGCTGGGAATCGGGGATGACGCTCATACGGCCTCCCTGTTTCCCCATACCGAAGCCTTACAAGTGCGCGATCGCCTCGTCACCGTAGGCAATAAAGACGGACAGCCCCGCATCACCTTTACCGTTCCCCTAATTAACCACGCCCACAATGTCTTTTTTCTGGTGGCAGGTGCCTCCAAACAACAGGCCCTCGAACAAATTTTCGCCCCCGAAGCTGACCCTCTAACTTACCCGGCGAGGCTGATTCAGCCTTTAGGCAAGTTATGGTGGCTATTAGATGGACCGGCAGGACGGGAGTTAACCGTCTAAACGGTCTATCCTTTATGGCACGGCGGCCTGATCAGACCAGAGGTCCGATGGACTTTCGCTGTCAACCGCTCGTTGCTATTCTCTCCTGAAGCGATTGAACCGCCGCAATAGCAGCAGTTTAAACCCGTCTTTTCTCCGATCGTATCGCAGCGAGAACTTAACGAAGATGATAGTTTGCCCGAATTGCAACCACCAAAATCCCGATGGAGCCATCCAATGTGAGGCTTGTTTGACTCCTTTGCCTGCCACCATGAACTGTCCCTCCTGTGGCGCAACGGTCCAAACTGACGCCGCCTTCTGTGGTCAGTGTGGCTATAATCTCCAGGTCAATTCTGCGGAGGAAAGCTCTGCCGTAGAAGTCCCAGAAGCTTTGCCCACCGTGGTTTCAACGGGGTCTGGTTCCTCTACGGGTTCAATGCCAGACTTGGACCCCCCGGAACCCCTGGTGTCTCCAGACCCCCTAGCCGGATTTTCCGCCTCGGAACCGGAAGCGCAGACTCCTCCCCCGGTTGCACCCACTCCACTACCGACTCCGGACCCCACTCCGTTACCGACTCCGGTTGCTACTCCGGACCCCACTCCGACACCCACTCCGACACCCACTCCGGCACCGACTCCCGTTGCCACGCCGGTTGCATCCAGTTCGGCAACTCAACTTCAGGCGATGCCACAGGCACGACTGTTTCACGTTCAAACCAATACCCCGGTGGAATTACCCGCGACTCTCTCGGTGGTTCACATTGGCAAACCCAATGATCTGGTTCCCCCGGATGTGGATGTGTCGGGATTTCCCCATTCTGAGGTGGTTTCTCGCATTCATGCGGATATCCGTGTGGAGGGAACTAATTTCTTTCTGGAGGATGTGGGCAGTTCTAATGGGACTTATGTGAATAATCTGCCGTTACCGAAAGGAAATCGCCAGCTTTTGCGTGCGGGCGATCGCATTGCTTTGGGTAAGGGAGATATGGTCACCTTTATTTTCCAACTGTCGTAGGGTCTATAAAATCGGCCCTGGATTCGCTCCCGATTCAATCCGGGGGAGAACAAACCGGGTGTCTGCCCTTTCTGGGGTGCTATAACAGTCCTTGCCTATCGTTGAGTGACGGACCTACAGTTCAAACTCTCATCTGTACATTTGATCCAGATGCTGGAGGTTTCACATCTGGCTCACAGGTACAGGTTACAAATCATTTAGGATGGCTATAAGGACCAGAGATTTTGTGACAAAACCTGGTTTCTAACCTTTGCTGTAACCCCGGACTAGGAATTGACCCCCTTTTTCCCACTTGACAAACTCACCGCCAACTTTTTCTAAGTCTGGCGGGGGGTTTTGTTAGCCGGCCCCATTCCCCCTGGATTTCTATTCCAGTTTAGATGAAACCCCTTGTCTTCTTGAGAAGGGAGATCATGAGAATTGAAAAAAGGCAGGGTGACAGGGGTATCTTTAAATAGGTCCTTTTTGTAACCCGGGAAATTTAAGGACCCTGTTGCGACTGTACCTTAAACCTTTGTTATCAAAGGTAGATCTACTGAATAGGGATGCTCCTGTGATTACATTAACTTTATTGCATCCGATTAAGTCCACGCCGATTCAGAGTTGGAAATTTGACAACGAATCTGTAATTCGGATTGGGCGGGCGACGGATAACAATGTCGTACTCTATAGTGCTGTGGTCTCTCGCCATCATGTAGAGTTGCGACGGGTCGGTCTCCAGTGGAAAATTATTAATCTCGGCACCAATGGGACTTATCTGAAGGGGTCTCCCATTACTCAAGTGACCGCAGAAGATGGGGTGATTTTTTCTTTGGCGCGATCGGGTCCGCAAATCCAAATTCATCTGTCCAAATATCAGTCTAAAATCTCATCGGACTTTCAACAATTGGAGTCGGCAATGCGTCTGCCAGAACCGGATTCGGATACGGTGACTGCGGAGGATATCACCAAACCTATCCCACTCCCCCAAACTTCGTTGGAATCTGAAGTGGCGAAAGAGGGCTATCCATCCTGAACAAGCGGCGGATCCCTGTAGGATTTTGCTAGGATCGGTTCATCAAGTATTAGACAGACTAGAGGGAACGAGCCATGAAACGGTGCGATCGCATTGAGCTACTTTACTCCCTTCTCTACCACTTACCCCGCCGGGTAAATCGCATGACTCCTAGGCATTGATTCTTGTAGCAAACTATCAAAATCCAAGGGTTTGTTGGCAAGGCATCCTAACTTTTAGCCCGGTGCACTCAGGCGTCTGAATGTCAATCATCCCCACAACGGATGAGTTTATCATTTATAGGACTTTTAACATGGCAATCGAACAACAGGTGATTCAGTATTCTCAGTTGATTAATCGTCGCGTCATCGATCGCGGAACAGCCGAAGAAGTAGGCCGCCTTGATGAACTCTGGCTCAATTCAAAATCTCATCACGTTGTCGGATTTTCCTGCAAGTCAGGCGGCGTTCTAGGATTAGGAGTGAAAAAACATTCCTTTAGTTGGGAGCAAATTTATAGTATTGGCGCGGATAGTAATAGTATTTTAGTCAACATTAATTCTGAGGTAGAAGAACCGGAAAAATCTCCGGAAATCAGTCCTCCGATTATCGGTCATGAGGTGTTGACTGATGGCGGAAATACCGCAGGTGAATTGCGCGATTATATCATTGCCACTCAGACTGGGGCCGTGGTCGGTTATCTTTATAAATCGAGCGGTTGGCGCGGTGCAGTAGAAGGCACTTATCTGCTCTCCCCAGAAGATATTGCTAGTATAGGGAGTAAGCGAATTATTGCCATTGATAAAGCGGTTCAAGAGCCTCAACCCTACACCGATGGCATGAATCAAAAATTGAATAAAGTCGGCGAACTGCTGAAAGAAGACTATAGTCAAACAATGGGTGATTTGCGCGGGTTAATTAAGGGCGCGCAAAATATCTCTGAGCAAGCAAAAAGTAAAGTGCAAGAAGTCGCCGGACAAGCGCGAGAAGGTACGGTATCTTTTGCTGAACAAGCGCGAGAAGGTACGGTATCTTTTGCTGAACAAGCGCGAGAAAAAGCTCAGGAAGTGGCGAATCAAACCCGCGATCGCGTTGCCGAAATGAAAGGAGAATCAACCGCGACTCCAGTCGTGCCCGAATCAGAAGTCGCGCCAGAACCTGAAGTGGTCCCCGAACCTCAAGGTGTCATTGAATATGAGGTGATTTCTGAGACTCCACCTGAAGCGGAAAAATCTGAAAATCAGGCATAACCTGTTGAGTTTAAATTCGGTTTTCCAGTTTTAAAAGGTAGGGACACGGCACTGCCGTGTCCTAAACTGCATGGATAGTGACATGGGATGTAGATTTCCCTGTTTATTCAACTGATGTTTTCACCGAGGTTAGAAAAACTTGGAATTCCGCGAGGGACGGGGTGGCGATCGCCTCCCGAAATAGCAGATTGAGGATATCCATCTCTTCAATCCCGTTAACTGCTTCTAGGACTTCCGGTGGTAATTCCCCAAACCGGATTTGCAAAACTTTCAGCAGATTTTGAACCATTCCCTCTAGACGTCCCTCTTGACGTCCCTGCTCACGCGCTTCTTCTTGGATCAGTTCTTCCATTGGACTAAGAAACGGCATTTGTCTTTCCTCCCGATCGCCAATGTTGTCCCAGAAACCGACTGGGTTTATCAAAATCATCCTCTTAAATCCGGAACCCAAAGGAAAAATCCGTTTTTTCCCTTGGGTCCGTTGCTACTCGGCGGATGTTCTCACCGAGGTTAGAAAAACTTGGAATTCCGCGAGGGACGGGATGGCGATCGCCTGCCGCAATAGCGGATTGAGGATATCCATCTCTTCAATCCCATTAACCGCTTCTAGGACTTCCGGTGGTAATTCCCCAAACCGGATTTGCAAAATTTGCAGCAGACTTTCCACCATTCCCTCTTGACGCCCCTGCTCCCGCGCTTCTTCTTGGATCAGTTCTTCCATTGGACTAAGAAACGGCATTTGTCTTTCCTCCCGATAGCGAATCACTTGAGTTCTTATTTGCTGTTCCAGTTCCTTCGGTAGACTCATCATCCGGTCCACAAACCGAAAGAGATTTACCATCTGTTCTCTAGTATAACCCTTTTCAAACAGGGAGCGAATCAGCGTCCACTTCCACTGTTGGCGTTCGGTCATCTTCCCGTTAGTCGCTTGGGTTTTTAAATGCGCCCTCACCATCAGCGCAAACGGGTTTTCTTCCGATTCTAACGCTTCCCACCGACTCTCATAGTCCAACAGTTTCACCGTAGGAAATTCCATCCGGAGTCGATACCCATCCAAACTATAGGAATATTCCGTAGGACGCCAGGATGGATTATCATCCCCTAAAATAGCCCAGCTAACGACGGGTTTGTTGTATTTGTCAAAAGCGCGATAGTTGTACCGATAGACTCGTTGATTAAACTCCGGATCCATTTGACTCTGCACTTCCACATGAATCAGAATCCATAAAATCTGTTGATTGATGAGTTTCACTTCAAACAATTTATCGGGAAATTGAGTCCCCACATCGGAATCCCGCACCAGTTCCATCAGTTCTTTTTCCAGAGAACGATAGGGCACAGTCCAGTCTATCTGCTCATGTAGTTCGGGGAAAAAGAAGGATAAAAACTGTTCAAAATAGAGAGAAAGGGCTTCTTTCCAGGGTTTATCATAATCTGCTGGAACTGAAGGGTAAATTTGGGGTTCACTCAAAATTGTTTTTCCTCCAATTTATCTAAACTCGGTTTTATTTCCTTAGCCTGCGTAGGCAGGCTTTGTCCGTATAGCCCCACCCTTAAGGGTGCGGGGTTCTAAGGACGATCGCCTCTCGTTCTGTTAGGCGATCGCACCCTTCTAAATTTGCTTTAATTTGCGCCAGGTGGGTCACCCCACCCAACCCTCAAATCTACGCACCTACCGATTCTTTCGCCGCATACATCACTTCCAAAGAAATCTGGCTAAACCCACGTTCCCGGGCAAATTTCTCCGTATTCCGCTTCACTTTACCGCGCACAAAACCGGGAACCTTGTTCAATTCTCCTTGTGCTTCCTTGGTCCAGTTTAAATCAGAATCCGCAGAAATGGTTTTCTGAATCACCTCTTTCGTGTCATGTCCACCAAAGATTTCCAGCAGGTGGTCTTCCATTCCCAAAGTAAACGAGTTGTAAACCAAATCCGTGACTTGATTGGTCCCTTCATACCCCAGGAACGGTTTATATCCAATCGGGAAGTTTTGGATGTGAATTGGTGCGGCAATCACGCCACAAGGAATATTTAAACGTTTGCCAACGTGACGCTCCATTTGTGTACCAAAGATTGCCGAGGGTTCAATGCGGGCGATCGCATCTCCGATTTCCCCATTATCTTCACTAATCAGCACCTCATCACAATATTCGCTCACCTGTTCCCGGAACCAGTCGGCATCATATTTGCAGTAAGTCCCGGCCAAAACCACATGAATTCCCATTTCCCGCGCCAGCACCTTCGTCATCGCTGCGGCATGGGTATTATCCCCAAACACCACCGCCTTTTTACCCGTCAAATTCTGGCAGTCAATCGAGCGAGAAAACCAGGCTGCTTGGGAAACAAACATGGTTTGATGATTGATAAACTCTTCATAATCCACATTCGCCCCTTGCTCATTAATCACCTGCTGAATCTTACGAATACAGCGGGCTGTTTCCACCACACCCATCGGCGTGATATCTACATAAGGCATTCCAAATTCTTCGGCGAGATAATGGGCGCTCATCAACCCAATTTCCCGATAAGGAACCAGATTAAACCAGGCCCGAGGCAGGTTTTTCAAGTCATTAACGGAAGCACCTTCGGGGATAATGGCATTAATTTCGATGCCCAAATCTGCCATTAACTTCTTCAGTTCGATGCAATCATGCTGATTGTGGAAACCCAGAGTCGTCATGCCGATGATATTCACCGAAGGTTTTTCCGTTTTGCCTTCCGCAATTTCACCTTTTTTGCGACCTTTGGCGATATAGAATTGCAGGATTTGGAGGAGGGTTTTGTCTGCTGCTTGGAGTTCATTCACCCGGTAGTGGTTGACATCTGCCAGCATGACATCGCCTTTGGACTCCATCTGGGCCCGATCTACAAAGTTTTGTAAATCTTCTTGGAGAATGCTGGAGGTGCAGGTGGGGGTGAGCACAATCAAGTCTGGGGTTTCTTCTTGGTCCTTGCGAACGATATTATCGATGACTTTTTCTTGGGAACCCCGAGCGAGAACGTTGCGATCGACGATGCTCGTCGTTACTGGGGTATAATTCCGCTCCCGCTCCAGCATAGACCGCATCACGTTAAAATAGTCATCCCCAAGGGGCGCGTGCATGATGGCATGGACATTTTTGAAGGAACTAGCAACGCGGAGGGTGCCAATGTGGGCGGGACCTGCATACATCCAGTAAGCCAATTTCATTTGAGTGTTCTCCCTTGTTCGGTTTAAATACAGCGTTTTGAGCGACTGCGATAAGCTGTTGTTGATTATCTCAAAATTCCAGGGGTTCTGAGAGGTGACTTTTTTAAGTACAAATCCCTAGGAACCGTCGAAAGACCCTAGGCGACTGCGATCCAGGTTAATATTAAAACAATATTTTTGTTGTTTTTGTAAAAAATATTAATATTTTGATAACTTCCGTAATTTTGGGCGGGGTTGGAGATTTTGAGGAGGGGGGAGAGGAAGAACCATAGATTACAACCACAGATTACACAGATTTTCACAGAATAGAATCCGTGAAAATCTGTGTAATCTGTGGTTCTTCTTCAAGTCTCTAAAAATTGGTATAATCTGTGGTAGCGGAATATTTTATCAATCTACTTGCAAATTATATTGACGACGTTGTTCATCAGCAAACTCATCAAACGAACGAAAACGTCCGGCTTCAAAATCATCTAACCCCCTTTGAATACCTGCGATCGCTTCTGCGGTGTCTTCTGCCTCACACTCTAAGACCCCCGCGAGGAGTTCAGCCGCAACTAAGGCAACATCACGCCCTTGTTCGCTCTTTCGCGAAGTCGAGCTTCTACCTCTGGGGCCAAGTTAACAACGATTGACATAGATTTGGTTTCCCATGAATCAAGTCTGTGCCTGTTATTCTAGCATGGAAATCCGAACTGATTTAAACTGATGTGAAACCGGGCTGATTTCATGGCTTATAATAGTAACCTTGCGAGGAGTAGAGCGATGAGTATTGTTATTCCCAATGAACTGCTGACAGCAACCCGCATGACGGAAGCAGAAATGAAACAAGAAATCGCCGTCATGCTTTTTCAAAAAGAGAAACTCACCCTAGGTCAAGCAAGCCGATTTGCAGCCATGAATCGCATCGCCTTTCAGCATCTACTTGCAAGTCGTCAAATCCCCGTTCATTATGATGTGGAGGACTTTGAGGAAGATATTAAAAATCTGCGGGAGAGGGGTAGACTCTGATTATTGTCAGTGACACCTCTCCTATCAATAAATTGGCGGCCATTGACCAATTCGATTGTATTCTCTATAGCCTTTTTAATAGAGCATCATACTCGGCATGGGAACCAATCCAGAACCAATATATTTCGTTGTTTTCTAGCAATCCTAATGCACGATAGTTTAGACCAATACGCACTGAGTAAATAGGTGGCTGTTGATTCACTCGCTTGAACTGAAGGCTAGGGTGGTAGGCATCTGAACGCCAGAGTGTGTAGGCGTTCCTCGCCTGTTCTCGAATTGACTGGGGAAGTTGATTTAAGTGTTTGCGAAAACCTTTCGTAATCTTCGACTTCATTGTTCGGATGAGAAAACATCATCGATTGAGTCAATATTACCCGCAGCAATATCTTGACGGACCATTTCAGCTAAAGCATTCCACTGCCGCTCAGTCGTAGCTTCAAAGCGAGATTTCCACTCCCGCTCATCTTCAAGTTCAGCCAGGAGACGGGAGGCGATCGCATTCTGCTCTTCTTCTGTCAGTTTCTCTATCTCTGCAACAACATACCGAAGTAATTCAGTCATCTGTAGCCACCTAAATAGTAATCAGTTTCGATTTTCACTAACTTGGAGAGAATCTATTGATGAATTTCTCCCGTATTTTTAGGTTCTCCTCTCTATCTAGTTATCATTTTTTCGATTCAAATTAAAGTTTTGAATGGTAAGCTCTGAAGGGAGGGGCATTTTTATTTGTAGGAATACGTCAATTTTTATTTCATTATTTTCACAAATAATGTTAGTGATGTGGACGCCACCGTTCTCAGAGGCATTTGTACTCTCAGCTATTTGAGGCCGCGATAAGCTTTTATATCCAGCTTCCTCCAACCATTCGGTGACATTTCTCCAATTGTCTATCTTTTCGCTCTCCCGACCCACCAGACTTTTGACATATTTATATAGGGTTGCACATAAGTCAGTTTCCACTCCCCTGGAGTTCTTGCCTAGCTTTTCCGCAATTTCACAAGGGCTAAAGCCACAAAGCAAGCCCCGCAGGTGCAGCTTTTCCATAGGAGTCAGGCGCTTACCCTTTGCTGAAGCCAGATCCGTATAGAGAGTGTCTAAGTCCCAGTGGTTCTCCGCTTCTACAAATTGTTCATCTGTTACTGCCATCACTAGGCCCCTCCTTATAATTCCTAACAAAATCCTAGCATGAATCCTGACGTTTGTCAGTTGAAAACTAACTTTTGTTAGAGTATAGTGAGGAAAAGAGGAACACTATAGTAGTGTTAAGCTCGACAAAATAGAGTGGGGCCACCTTTGTTGTTCCTTAGATTATTTGACATAAAGACATCTTAAATAGAACAATTTATCCTGCACTCTTTTTTTATTGAATACCTTTGGAACCACCCTAGTAATTGTCTTGAGATAAAAAAACTACTGTAATTTCGTTATATGAATACTGTTCAGTAGTCAAATTACATTGAGGACATCCAGATGCCTGTAGGAAAACCAGAGTTTGTTGACAACCAAGAGCCTCGGTGCCCAGTGATTCTATTGCTCGATACATCAGGTTCTATGGTTGGGCAACCCATTCAGCAATTAAATGCCGGAATTGCTACTTTTAAGCAAGAATTAGAAACCGATGGTATGGCTAAACTCCGAGTAGAAATCGCTATTATAACGTTCGGTTCTAATGTGGTAATGTTTCAAGATTTTACTACAATTGACAACTTCATTCCATCAAATCTTACAACAAATGGAATGACTTCGATGGGAGAAGCAATTAATTATGGTTTAGATGTTTTAGAAGATCGCAAGCAAACCTATAGAGATAATGGAATTCAATTCTATCGTCCTTGGGTTTTTCTGGTGACAGATGGAGTGCCGACTGATCATTGGCAAAACGCAGCACAGCGCGTTAGAGACGGGGATCAACAAAAAAAACACTTGTTTTTTGTGGTGGGGGTACAGGGAGCAGACATGAATATTTTAAGTCAAATTGCGCCTCAAAACCGTCCACCCTTAATCCTCAATGGCCTCGATTTCAAATCCATGTTCCAATGGCTAAGTGCTTCTGTAACACAAGTATCCCACAGTAAACCAGGAGGACAACAAACAACACTTCCTCCGATGGGATGGGGTCAAGTTAGTATTTAAACTCTTAAGGATGTTTTATGACCTGGAAAGCTATAGCAGACTCTGCAATAGGAACAAGTCACCAACGACAACAATTAGTCTGTCAAGATGCCGGAGATTATGTAGTCGTTGGCAACATCCTTATTGGCGCGGTAGCCGATGGGGCTGGTAGCGCAAAATATTCTGACATTGGCTCTAAATTAGCAGTCAAATCGGTAATAGCTTATTTAAAAGCATGGGTTATATGGCGAAAAAAACAGTTTAAACTTAGAAGTTTAAAATCACCTATATCTGAGCAAGAAGCTGAAAAGGTTTTTATTAAAACCTTAAGCAAGGTTTTATCGGAGCTTAATGAAGAAACGAAAAATGGTTATGCTTTAAAAGACTTTGCTTGTACTTTATTAGTGGTTCTGGCTACTCCTCAATGGATAGCTGCTATGCAAATTGGTGATGGATTTATTGTAATCAGACCAGAAGAATCAGAAACTTATCAACTATTGTTCCAGCCTGATAAAGGAGAATACGCTAACGAGACTACATTTGTGACCTCTAACGATGTTTACAATAAAATGCGGTTTCGTATAATATCAGGGAAGCAAAAATTCATTTCAGTTTCAACTGATGGTTTAGAAAGATTGGCAATTGACATGAAAGACTCAAACAATTTCATGGCATCTCATAAATTTTTTAAACCGTTTGAAGAAGGGATTACAACCAGAACTCAACAAGAGGAAACTGAGTCTTTGCAAAATTGGTTAACTTCTCCCGAAGTCAATGCTAAGACAGATGATGACAAAACTTTACTGGTTTGCCTGTTTGAACCGGCTATTTCTCCCAGTCCTATATTTCATAATAAAACTTTTTACATAGATTTCTACATCCAAATTTTTCTTGCTAGTGTAACAGCAGGATTTATTTGGAACTTCCAATATCATTATTCAGAATGGATTCTTGGGGATTTTACAGCAGCTAGGTTTATCTGGACTATTATCATATTACTGTCCATGTATTACAATTGGAATTTTTTTAAAATCATCACTTCAACTAATACTTCTGGTAAATCTAAAAACAACAAATATCATATTATATTCCAACTAATAGTTTGGTTTTTTGGTGCATTTATAGGTGCTTTTATTTTATATTTTATGTGGATTTATTTTTTGCATCCCCAGTTTTCAATTAAATAACCATGATTAACTACCATGATAGTAAAGGTAAATCTGTTACTCTAATAACACTTCTTGCAAAGAGTGGAGAGGGAGAAATTTGGACAACTAACCGTAAAGGATTGCTCGCAAAAATTTACCATTCTCCCAATTCAATTCGTCAAAAAAAGGTTGAGGTGATGATTGCAAATCCCCCGAAAGATCCAACCAAAAGTCAAAATCATATTTCTATTGTTTGGCCAAAGGATTTACTGAAAACCAGGGGAGGTTCTTTTGCAGGCTTTTTAATGCCTCACATTATAAATTCTAAAGAGCTTTTATATATTTACAACCCAAAGCATCGCAAGAAACAAGCTCCTCGCATTAACTGGTATGGGTTACATATTATTGCTAAAAATGTGGCATCAATTCTTCAGGAACTTCATGCAAAAAACTATATTATTGGAGATATGAAATCCCAAAATATCCTGGTCAATGATCGAGGCCAGGTTTCTGTTATTGATACAGATTCTTTTCAAATTACTGATGCTCAAGGAAAGGTCTATAGGTGTTCGGTCGGTTCCGAAGGATTTACTCCACCTGAATTGATTGCCAAAGAGCTATCTACAATGACTCAAAATCGATTTCATGATCGATTTAGATTAGCAGTCATGATTCACTATTTGCTTTTTGGATATCATCCTTTTATGGGCCGGTGGATAGGGCTTGGAGACCCTCCTGGTTTAGATGAATCTATTAGTAAAGGATATTGGCCTTATGGTTTAAATAGTAATTTTACCCCGAGTCAAAATACGATTCCGCTTCATGTAGTTCATCCAGAAATAAAAAAATGCTTCCTCAAATGCTTTAATGAGGGTCACACTTCTCCAAGTTCTCGACCCTCGCCAAAAGATTGGGTTAATGCTTTAGAACAAGGGATTTTTGAGTTAGAGGCTTGTAAGAAAGTAGGTAATCATTCTTACAGTCTAACTTATGGTCGTTGCTATTGGTGTGAACGTGCTAATCATTTGGGAACGGATATCTTCCCAAGTGTTACGAATCCCATTAAACCTCCTAAATCTAACCAAAAAATTTCATCCCTGCTACGGAGACTACCACCACTGCCACGGTTACAGCAGCTCCCACAATTACCACTGCTACAAAGACTCCCACCACTGCCACCACTCCCACAACAACTGTATTTAAAAGTAACGTGGAAATCAGGACTCGTAGTAACCCTCTTGATTTTAATTATAGGATGGCAACTGAATGTGCTTGGATTGAAAAACAATATTTGCACAGAATGGGGTAATAATTTACCCGAAAAAATTTGTCGATAGGTATTGTTAATAGCTCAAGTTTCTCCTGAATCCTGAATTTGCACTAGAGGCCCGATCGCATTCAGCACTTGTGGAATATTTCGTTGAATCACCTGCCAGACAATATCCAGATCCAAGCGATCGTATTGATGGGCGATAATATCTCTCATTCCTGCCATATCATCCCAAGGTACTTCTGGATGCTGTGTTCTAAACTCGCGGGATAACCGTTTTGTGGCTTCTCCAATAATTGCAATCTGATAGAGAATCGCTGACTGTCTCATCAGATCCCCCTCCAATTGTTCTCGATTCAGTCCTCGGGCAAATTCTAACGCCAATTCCCCCGCTTTCAGAATATCCAAAAGTGATGCACTATCCCGCGACATAAATCATCTGTGCTGTTTCTAAAATTTCTTGCTGACGAATCCAATTATGACTTTGCTCGATCGCCTTTTTGGTGATTAAATCAACCGGACGCTTTAGCCAAGTTTCCAGTTCTCGTTTCATCCGCACCAGTTCTAGCAATCCCCAACCCGCATTAGGCTGAAATTTTACCATCACATCAATATCACTATCGGGCCGAAAATCCTCCCGCAAAACTGACCCAAATAAGTAAAATTCCTCAACCTTCCATCGCTGACAAAATTCAGTCATTTTGGCGGGAGGCAGTTCGATAGGGAGTTCTCGATTTAACGGCAATTTCTGTATAGCCATATTCCATTAAATTATGATGCTTGATTGCCCATTTACTCTCGTAGACGTTCAGAAATTTTAATCAACAACCGCAAGGCTTCATTCACCGATTCCTGGGTTGGGAATGCACGCGCTACATCTGGATCTAGCAGAACTAAATTCGTTCCTTTTTGATAGCGCTCAACATATTTGCCCCGGACCCCTCCACTTAATTGAGAAAAGTCATATTCATCAGACAATTCATCCTTAGTCATGAGAGTCAATTAATCCGTTGATAGTCAAGGATAGATAATTTTATACCAAATCCTCCGTTCAAAAGTCGTTGTACTATTTAGCCCGCGCAGGCGGGCTTTGTCCGTATAGCCCCACCCTTTAGGGTGCGGGTTTTAATACCCGTTATTAACCCCGTAAATGGCCTGTTTTTGTGCGGCGACTAATTCCTGAATTCCGGATTCAGCCATATCTAAAATGCGATTGAGTTCGGTGCGATTAAAACTGCCTGCTTCGGCAGTTCCTTGTAATTCAAGAATATCCAAACCATCGCTCATCACCACATTAAAATCAATATCTGCCGCCACATCTTCTGGGTAGTTGAGGTCCAGATAGGGTTCACCTTCAAATAACCCCACGGAAACAGCGGCGACTTGGCGACAAATGGGCGATTGTTCTAACTCTCCGGTTTGCACCAGTTTCTCGATCGCCAAGGCTAGGGCCACAAATCCGCCGGTAATCGACGTGGTTCGGGTTCCGGCATCGGCTTGGAGGACATCGGCATCAATCAGAATTGTCCGTTCTCCCAGTGCTTTTAAATCCAGTGCAGCGCGTAAACTGCGCCCGATGAGGCGTTGAATCTCTTGGGTACGTCCCGATAGTTTCATGAATTCTCGGGATTGCCGTTGGGGGGTGGCACCGGGAAGCATTCGATATTCTGCGGTTAACCAGCCACTGCCTTGATTGGCGAGGAATCGAGGGACTCCCGGTTCGATGGTGACGGTACAGAGGACCTGGGTATCGCCACAACGGGTCAGGACGGAACTGTTCGCAAAGCGGGTAAAGTCTTTTTCAAACCGAATCGGACGCAGTTGTGCCGGGGATCGGCCATCAGGACGCTGCCAAATCATGATTAGGATTGCGTTTTGTTAGGGTTGACCGTTTTCCAGATTTCTTCATGGATTTCTGCTGAGGGCCGATCGCCATCGAGGGTGAGGAGGCGATTGCCATAGTTGTAGTAGTCCAAGATGGGAGTCGTCCGTTCTTGGAATAACTGGATCCGACGACGCAAAAATTCCGGTTCGTCATCGGGACGCCCTCTTTCCGGTTTCGCCTGCGATCGCTCTAGGGACCGGCGCATTAACTCCGCGTCGGATACGTTCAGCCAAATCGCCCAATCTAGGGTTTGCTGCAAGGATTCCAGTAAAAAATCCAATTCTTCCGCTTGGAACGAGGTGCGGGGATAACCATCGAGTAACCAGCCGTTTTGCGTATAGGGTTGGGTTAACTGTTCGCGAATAAATTCAATCATGATGGGGTCCGGGACCAGTTCCCCGCGTTCTGCATAAGGTTGCGCCTGCCTGCCTAATTCAGTTTGAGCGGCGATCGCCTTAAACAGGATTTCCCCGGTTGAAATGCAAGGAATATTCAGGCGACTGCATAGCTGACTCGCCTGGGTCCCCTTTCCTGCTCCTGGCCCTCCCAGAATTACCAATCTCACTACAAAAACTCCTCATGTTGGCCCAAAATAGACTCTACCACTGTTCCCCTTCCCAGGGAACAAATCTTAATCTCTCCGTAATTTTGCCCAAAGTTCTCACGCCTCGGTCATTTCGCAGGATTTTGTACATTTAGTGTCTTTTCGTGGCATAATCTGGTTACACTACACTACATATTGACTCGACTGGATGGCCCGAATTCACTTCCTGGCCCTTGAGTCGGTCTACCCTTTACGGTTTCTTAACCCATCGGAAATATTGCCACAATGATTGCACAGCTTGAAAGTCCCACTCTCGATAACCCTTGTCGTCCACCCTACCAAGTGGAAGGGTTGCTGCAAGTCTTTACCAGCAGCCACCGCAACTTTTTTACCAGTGTTATGGCCCAGGCCCTGAGAATTTCCGGCCAGGGGACCCCGGTCCTGGTGGTCCAGTTTCTTAAGGGAGGAATTGGTCAGGGTCCCGAGGCCCCGGTTCAACTGGGAGAACATTTAGATTGGGTTCGTTGTGACCTGCCTCGCTGCATTGATACACCGGAGTTAGATGAAATTGAGGCCGGTTCTCTGCGGAAATTATGGGACTACACCCAACAGGTGGTAAGTGAAGGAAAATATTCGCTTGTGGTTCTGGATGAGTTGAGTTTAGCTATTAGTTTTGGCCTGATTCCAGAAGCAGAGGTTTTGGAATTTTTAGCCAAACGTCCGAGTCACGTTGATATTATTTTAACGGGACCGAATATGCCTGAACCGATTTTAGAATTAGCGGACCAAATCACTGAAATTCGCCGCAGTCATCGTCCGTAGAAGTCGCAAAACGGGACAAGAAACCGGGTTTCTAACCTAGATTTGGGAAAGGTTGCATAAAGTTGGGAAAGAAACCCGGTTTCTAATCGCTTAATTCTTTTAGCTCAGGGATGGGGTGGCTACGGAGGTTGGGTTCATCAGAAAGGTCGCGGCTTTTTGGGCGATCGCCTCGGAAATATGAATTTGCTTGAGGGTAACTAAGCCATCCTGAATAAAAGAATCTCGCACTAACAGGCTGTTTCCACTGTTAAATCCGGTCTCGAAAAACACTTCATGAATTCCGGCAGAAATAATTAATTTTAAGCAAGATAAACAAGGTTCCAGGGTGACATAAATGCTGGACCCTTCGGTGGAAATTCCATGTTTAGCCGCTTGGGCGATCGCATTCGCTTCCGCATGAACCGCCCGAGAAGGCAAAGACTTACTTTCTGCACAGCTACTCAATCCAGGATAACAGTAACCCTGAGCCGTACAATGGGCCGTACCCGATGGGGAACCATTGTAACCTGTTGCCACAACCTGCTTATTTTTCACAATCACTGCACCCACGGGAAAAGCAAGGCAAGTTGACCGCATCGCCGCCAATTTTGCCAACATGATAAAATATTCATCCCATGTTGGTCTAAGTTCTTCCAGTTCCATTAATTTCTAGTTACCCAATCGTTTCTATTTATGGTAACATTTCATGGAAGAAAAGACTAATAAATTAGGGTCAAAATCATCGGTTTATAGGGCTTTAGAGACGCGGAAAGATGAAGCAATAAACGGGTTATCATCAGGATGAGCTTGAAACCATAAGGCATCAGCACCAAAGTCTAGTTCTCCCGGCCATTCAATAAATCGACCGTCTTTTGAACGTTTGACTTGCGAGAAGAATGCCGGATCGGATAATCGTGAAAACACTCCACCGCGCTCAATAACTGGGGAAAAGTCAATCACAATAACTGTTCCGTTCCTGTAGAGGAGGCGGAGGTGATAATTGGCTTCTGGGGTGACAGTTTGAATGAAATAAGGCATCATAGTTTAATTGTACTGAGTTAGAAAGTCACTGAAACCGCCCAAGATGAAACTAAAAATTTATCCCTTACATCCGGATGCGATTATTCCAACTTACGCCCATGATAACGATTCAGCAATGGATTTATCTGCGAATGAGGAGGTGACGCTACATCCGGGGGAACGGAAGTTAATTGGAACCGGAATTGCGATTGAACTGCCGCCATTGACGGAAGCACAAATTAGGCCGAGAAGTGGGTTGGCCTATAAACAGGGAATTACGGTTTTGAATACACCGGGGACCATTGATGAAGGGTATCGGGGAGAAATTAAGGTGATTTTAATCAATCATGGACAAGAAGTCTTTCAGGTTCTCAAAGGGATGAGAATTGCTCAAATGGCAATTACTCCAGTTTTAAGACCTGAAATTGAAGTAGCAACTACGGAAATTTTGGCAACGGCTAGAGGTGCAAATGGGTTTGGATCGACGGGGGTATAGAGAGAGGGTTTCTCTCTCTATACCGTTTGTAAGTTAGGGAGATAAACGGCCTTTTTTGAGACGATATTTCTCATACCATTCTGCGATGGCGGGGACCCATTCTTGAAAATGGGGCCAAATCAAATCACAGAGTTTTTGGCATTCGAGTTGGGCGTCGGGTTTGGCGCGCAAGTCGAGTAAATGCATAAGACTTCGCGCATTGAAGGAGACAACCCAGTGTTGGCGGACATCAAAGGGAATAATGCCTCGGGCGTGTTCTTCTGATGTCCCTTCTTCAATCAGAACCTGATAGCGTTTGGCAGCATCTAAACACCAAGCTAAATCGCGATCGCGTTGTTGTTGGGTATATTCATAGCGTTTTCCCTGGCGATCGGTATAATAGCCAACGGGACGTAAATAAAACACATCTTCAATGTCTCGAATGCCTTTTGCAGCATCAACAATCCGGTTTCCCGTGTAGCGATTAGAGTTATGAACCACCATCCCATTGGCTACGAAATTATGCCAAGGCCCTTCTACTTCTAGGTCGTAGGTCATTTCCAATCCCAGGAATTGAACGCTTTTTACCTTGATGGGATGCGCCTGTAGTAAATTGTTAGAATAATGCGAATTATCAGCAATTTCTAGGGGAGAAAACCCTTTATAAATGTGCTGTTCAAGCCCCTCTGTGTTTCTCTCAAGTCGATCGCTGAGCACAGAGATGCCATTACACATCACGTCACAAGATTTAGTGAGTTCAAGGACCTTACCCTCTTCATTGGTTACTAAACCAACCGCTTCCCCCATTCTCTGCCATCCTTCGGCAGTAAATAAGCGGTGATTGGTTGTACAATCCAGGGTTTTGCCATCATCTAAGGTTACGCGATAAACGGGTTGAATTCCTTTTGCAATAACATCTTTAATGTGTCCAATCTCAAAAAAACCAGTAGTTTCGTTAAGAACCCTCAAGCGCATTTTTTTGAGTCGCGTTTTGCAATCGCGCCGATATTCGCCTGGAAGTTCTCCGTTTCTGCCTCGTTTTAATCGTTTGCGAATCGCTTTTTCTCCGTTAGCCCAAAAATCGTAAAGTTCAGCAATTTTTATTTTGCGTAAACTTCCACCCGCCTGTAAAAAAGTAACCTCGGTGTCTCCAGCCAGACATTGCACGTCAAATGAAATTCCCACCCTGTGAGTCCTAATTTGCTGCATGACGCTATGGGGAAAAAAGCCGCAATTGAACACAATTCCCACGTGTTCAATGGGTCCATAATGACCCCGTTCTCCAGCTAAAAGACGCTTGACAATGAGTTCACCACATTTAGATTCGGATGGCCAAGAATCTTGGTCATCATACACAAACCCCTCGCTATAATCTTGGTGCATTGCTGCATAAATGACTTGCTGAGGATTGGGGGTTTTGGTAATTACTTCTACTCGAAATCGATCCATGATTTATCCCTAACTTCTGAATAACTTCGCCTGGGGGAATCTCCCGATCGCAGATTGGTTCTGGGTTGCCCTTCCCGGGTTCTTGGATTTGCCAAATTTTTTATCCTATCATGGATTGCTGGCTTATGATACTTACAAATTTGCGATCGCCTCGGCAAATTTCTGGAAATTCTCCGCTTCCTGTTGGGATGCCAGGACGAGATAGTGCAGGGAGACGATCGCCAAGTCTGCGGATAAGCTACATTTGCGCGGATCGCTGACTCTCCAATCCTGGTTGACAAAGATATCCTCTAATTCTTTATAGGCATCTCGAATCGCCTCAAAACAGCCTTGATAACTAGATATCTGCTGCCATTGTTCGGATGATTCATACCGTTGAGTCAGTAATTTAGAAGTCGGGTCGAATCCTTCGTTATGCCAATAGGTTTGTAAGTCTTCTGCTGCCGAATCCGGTTGAATGAACTCTTGAAACATTTCAGGATAATGTTCCGCCAGATAGGTTAAATATTTGGTGGAATAGACGGCTAAATCCGCAAATGTATCCAGTACAGATTCATCCGCAGTCGGTTTAACATTTTCGGTAAACATGGTTTCCAGTCGGTCATATTTACGGGAAATTCCGGCAAAGACGCCGAGGGCTTCTCCGTGTTTTTTCCAGCTATTTTTATAAACTAGGGTTTTCTTGTAATGGAGTGTGCTTAATAACTCAAAGATGCTAGAGAAAGAGTAGGAGTGAGTCGGTTCTGTTCTTTGCCAGAGATAGTCGAAATAGTCTTTTTCCTGGGGTTGTAAGGGAATGACTTCGCGGTTGTTCCAGATTCGGGCAAAATAATCGACGGCGGCGATTTTGAAGTCGTTAGGGGGTAGTTTGGCGATTAAGGCTGCAATTTGTTCGGGTTTGTCTCCCTGGAGATGGCGATTGTAAATATAAAGTAATTCTAAGCTGTTTCTAATGAAGTCATCCTTGATAGAAATGAGTTCGTTGGTTAATTGAAAGGACTCTTGGCGCATTTTATCTTCCAACTCAAACCATCGGGAGAGGATGATATCAAATCCCTCCATTGGGGTGCTAAACTGAGGGGGTTTAAATCCAAATTCATACAAGGTTTTTGGTTTTTGGAAGTCTAACACCTTTTGCGCTAGGTCAGTGTAGGAGTTGCCTAAATGGACTTCACTGATAAAGTAGCAATATTCCCCCACTTGGGTCCCTGTCCAGTAGGCAACTGCTTCCTGAAATACGCTTAAACCAAAGGGATTAATCCCCGAAGTCCCGGAAAAAATATCATGAGACTGAATGCAAACATTGAGATGCAGTTTGCCATTTCTAATTAAAAATTGTATCCAATTTTGACAGGATGTTCCTACAGTGGCGGGGTTTTTGAATTGAGGGGTGGATAAATTAATCACCGCATCCCGGCTACTGGAATCAGCGTTGAGAAGGCGGGCGACTTCTCGAAGGGTTCGGCTGAGATGCCAAGTTTTTCCACTGGAATCGGTCGCGTTACCTGGCAGGTTTTTATCCTCGAAAAAATCAAGGGATTGGGGTAAATAATGATAGAGGAATCTTAAATCGGTCCGTCCCGACATTTCCCAAAAGGTAGCGGCAATTTGAGCGAATAGATTAGAGTTGAGATGGGGAATCATATCAACTCGTTCTCGGGGAGAGGTGATTTTAATGAAGCGCGATCGTCCGGCTTTGAGTTCGGCACCTCGGACGGAAATGGTTTCTTTGGATTCTAATAAGGCTTTGAGTTCAGCGTAAAACGCATGAGTGGTATTTCTAAACATTGTCATAAACCTTCCCCTGGATAATTTGAAAGACGAGAGAGTTGAGACGACAAAAAACAGGGACATAACGATTGTTCCCGGTTCAGTGTATGGCAAATTGGGCTGTTGATTGTTGGCAGATTAGAGGTTCACATTGCTGGCAAAATAGGAAAAAAGGGAGGTTGGTTGAGCAATAACAATTAACATCGAAAGATTAGGACAATAGAGCTTAGACCGATCGCGATGTTCAATATATCATGAAATGGACACAATTCCAAGCCATTGAACCGGAGGGTGAGAACCCGGTTTGGGTTAGCCGCAGACGAGGCGATCGCCTCTCAATCCCTTATTCTGACTTAGGGGGTTCATGTTCAACGACAAACACATTGGCATAAAGATTTGCAATAATTTGTTTTCCTTGTTGAGTCAACTCCAGACAAGTCAATCCATCTTTAATATATTGATGAACCACTCCCCAATAAAATTTAGGATAATTCTTTCTCAAGTCACCGGTATTTCGATAGCCGACCTTTTGATTAAATCCGGTTTCCTCAAACTCATAAAATAGCGCAGAAATCTTCTTGAGATAACGGGGATCACTGAGTTGACCAATCAGATCGGCAGCGCGAACTAAACCGGGATAGTGAACCGTATCTTGGTGATCCGCCTCTGCGGGAACCGGAAACCGAGTCAGTTCTATGTTGAGTTTAATTTCTTCAGAATTGATTAACTTATGGCCGCCAAAGCGTTCTTCAATAAACAGTTTCCCGCGATCGACATGATAGGGCGTCAAACTGGCATCAGTGCAGCCCGGATCGAGGGAAATCATTGTACCATCGATGCCCGTGGCATACAAGCCCTCACTATCGTCTTGGCAGACTCCTTTCACATAGCCAATATCATGGCATAACAAAGAAATAGTGAAATGCAGCCAATCTTCACAAGAAACCCCGCCTTCGCGGATGTGTTTCCCTCGGAGAATTTCCTGCCCGACGAGGGTAACTAAAATGGTATGTTCGACATTATGATAGAGGGCGTCACTGTTGGCAATGTTCTCTAACGCCATGCCTCCAGCCCAGGCAATAATGTCGGCATAGTCGGGCTTCAATCCGCCATACATTCGGTAATAGCCTTGGCGGAGTTTTTCAACAAAGTCGGAAATTAATATCTGTGTAATGCTGTACATATCATGTGGTTTCGCCATCAAGGCAGACTATAGGGTGGGAGTGGGAAAAGTTTCCCCGGGTTCCCTGGGTTCGATCGCCCTTAGTGTTCTGTGGACCTTCTCTGTTGCTGTTAGAGTGTACCTCACTCTCCAGGGTCAGGGGGAGTTGGGACGACCACCCAACCTCTGACTTTAGTGAAATGTCAATCGCCCTTGTCTTTACCCATAATATTAATGTTAAATGTCCTTCCGGGCCACCCATATTTTTGAACCGGAAGGGGCCTTACCCGAGATTCAGAAAGGAGCGATCGCCATTAATCGGATGTATTTTATTATCGTGGGTGCGGGGCCGGAAGGCTCTAGTTTAGCGGAATTAGCCCTCAATGACGGGCACAAGGTAGCCGTCATTGAAGCATCGGAGGAACGCGCCCGCAAGATTGTGGAAAAATATAATGTGGAAGTCTTTCATGGAGATATTGCGGGCGGGGGGATGTTAGAAGAGGCCCAAGCGGACAAAGCGGATGTGTTGGTGGCGACAACTGGGGATGATTCTGTCAACCTGATGACAATGTTTCTGGGGAAAGACCGTGGAATTAAGACCCTGATTAGTCGGGTTAACCAATCTTGTCATCAAGGACTGTTTGAAAAACTGGGAGTGCAGGTGTTGGTGAACCCCGAGGTGATTATCGCCCAACATCTCTATGGCATGGTTAAGGAACCATAACACAAGAGATTGATTAAGCTACGACCCTATACGAAAACAATTTTGCGGGATGTGGGATTAATGCTGCATATCCCTGGAGGGATGGCATTGGTGTCCCTGTGGGTTTGCGTTGCCTTTCAGGAGTTTTATGCGATCGCCGCATTTTTATTGACCAGCTTGGTGTCTTTTGGCATCGGTCAACTCCTCTATCGCAGCGTTCATCAGTATAGCGAGGAAGCGCACCTGCGTCATGCCATGATTACAGTCGCCCTGAGTTGGGGGTTAATTCCCTTAGTCGGTGCGATTCCCTTTTTAGTAATTGCCGCCACTCTCGCCCCTTCGCCAGACATCTCCGAGACTCTGACTCGGTTTCAAAATCCCTGGAATGCTATTTTTGAAGCCTTTTCCGGCTTTACCAGTACGGGATTGACAATGGCCCTCAACCCCCGGGAACTGCCCTACTCGTTGCAATGGTGGCGTTCCTTTATGGAATGGATTGGGGGAGTGGGAACCATCGTCTTGATGTTGTCCGTACTCGACCCCACCACTGAACCCTTTCAACTCTACAATGCGGAAGGACGCAGCAGGCGGATTGCCTTGACCGTCAGAGGAACGGTGCGTCGAATTTGGAAAATTTATCTGATCTACACCGGGGTTTGTATTGCGGTATTGGGGATATTGGGAATGCCTTGGTGGGAAGCGCTTAATCACGGATTGACCGTGATTTCCACGGGGGGTTTTGATGTGACGGGGGAGAGTATGAGGGCATATTCTCCAGTGATTCAACTGGCGATCGTGCCGATGATGATTGCCGGGGCAGTCGGTTTTGCGATTCACGATCGCCTCCTACGCCATCGCCAGTTTTCTGTCTTGTGGAACCAGGAAGAATACCGCACCCTCTGGCTATTGTTAGGCGGGGGAACGCTGATTTTGTTTTTAGAAAACTATTGGTTTCAGGGGTCCTTCCTGTGGATTGATAGCCTCTTTCAATGGGCCTCTGCCTTGACCACTTGTGGCTTTAATAGCGTAAAAGTGGAAACCTGGAGTGCCAGTGCCAAACTGTTATTAAGTGTCGCAATGGCGATCGGAGGGGCTGCGGGGTCCACCGTGGGCGGACTGAAAATCCAGCGGGTCCTCACCCTTTATAAAGGAGTCCTGTGGCACTTGCGCCGGATTTCTCTACGACCCCATCAACTCATGCGCTATCAGCTAGATGGTAAATCCTTTGGGCAACCGGAAGCCTATCGACGCATTGAGGGGGCGGCAGTTTTGGCCGTACTCTGGATCAGTTGGTTGGGGGTTGGGGTGATAGTTTTAAACCGTCTAGTTCCGGAGAAATACCAATTAAGCGATACGATTTTTGAAGCCGCTTCCGCACTCAGTGGGGTGGGTTTGTCTACGGGAATTTCTCATCCCGATTTGCACTGGGATGGGAAACTGGTGTTGATTTTGTTGATGTGGATGGGGCGACTGGAGATTATCCCAGTGATGTTGGTTTTACACTCCCTGGGTCGGAAGCTGAAGGCCCGCCTTTTTAAGGTTTAGGGTGAAACAATCAAACAGGGAAACATCGAGGCTGAGGCGATTTTAGGGTCGTTTCCCGGGTCGGGAAAAAGAAGCTTGCCCCTGGGCGATCGCCTCGTCAGAAAATCCCAGTTGATGTAACAAATGCTGCGCTTGCAGTGGACTCAAGGGGGAGATTTCCTGGAATTGGCCTACCGCAGTCAGCCATTGTTGAAACTCCATCAGACTGACGGGTTTGGAGGCGATCGCCTTCGGTCCTCCTGAACCCGGGGTCAAATCCGCCGGTTGCGTTTTCAACAGCGTAATCAACTCCCGCACCTGTGCGAGTTGTTCCGGGGTTAACCCCTCTAACTCCAGCCGGTCCCCTTCTCCTCCAGAGACTTCTGAATTTCCTTGTCCCGTCAGGCTTTTCCCCTTGGGGTGGCGAGTAGCAATTCCCGCAAGAAAGGCCCCCAAAATAGTCCCCGTCCATAATCCAGCAGTGCCTCCTTTGAACATTGCGGGGCTCTGTTGAACCCGGCACAAGGTATTTAACCACACATAATCGCTGGTATTGCACTGTTGAGCATGGGCCAACCACCGCATTTGTCCGCCCCAAAATGAACCCAAGGCACCGGATAATAGGGCGACTGCGGTGCAGACCAACATCCGTTTTTTTGATTTGTTCATAATTTATGAATTGGGGTGGCTTGAGGGTCAATTTCCGGTGGATGGGTGGGTGGCGATCGCCTGGGGGGGATTCGCCCACAGAATCCAGCGATCGGGGAAGGGACCGGAGGACCGGAGGACCGGAGGACCCCACCCTAACCCTCCCCTTGCCAAGGGGAGGGGACCGGAGGACCGGAGGACCGCAGGACCGGAGGACCGGAGGACCCCACCCTAACCATCCCCTTGCCAAGGGGAGGGGACCGGAGGACCGGAGGACCGGAGGACCGGAGG
>NZ_JAMXOT010000415.1 GCF_024220515.1 Oscillatoria sp. HE19RPO | reverse complement strand
ACGTTCAACTGAAAGGAAGGTATGTGTCGGAGTAAATGCTTGCGCCCTCCGGAGGGCGCAAGCATTTACTCCGACATTGACGGGGCTACTCTGTTGATCTACAAACGAACGTTTTGGAGATTTTATTTTTTGGAGTTCCCTAAGAGAACCCCACCCTAACCCTCCCCTTGCCAAGGGGAGGGGACAAGAAGTATTCTAATATTCATACCAAATCCGGTTGTTAAAAGTCGATTTTTTTAATCACGGGATTATCCCAATTTTGCCTAAAAGGGGAATTTACTTCTTTCTCCCCCTTCCCTTGTAGGGAAGGGGGCTGGGGGGTTAGGTCTCTTGAACAAATTGAGATGCTCCTCCAATCACTACTTCCCCCGGTACAAAAATTCATCCATTTCCGCCACTTCTCGTCGCATCAATAAGTCTCGAAAATCTGCTCTAGCTTTAGCCGCCCAAGATTGGGCCTCTTGCCAATCTCCTTGGGCTTTTTTCAACAAAGCAAAAGCTCGTTTACAAAAAGCCAAACAACGCCGATCGCCATTTTTTTCCACCAGAGGAAAAGCCTCCTCTAACAAAGTTTCAGCCTTTTGAAATAACTTGAGATTGATAGCCACCAAAGCTAACCAAATTTGGCAAAAAATCATCCCGCGATGCCACCCAATCTTCCGACTTTCCTCTAAGGCTGTTTCATAGCATTGTTTAGCCTGCACAAACTCTTGTTTTTTAAAATGAAGTTCCCCCCGATAATAAAGAATTTGAACAGGAATTCGGGGATATCTGGGGTCATCGGACGGCAGATTTTGATACAATTTATTCACTTCACTCAACCATTGATTCGCCCCGCGCTCATTTTGTTGATGAACCTGGAACACCGCCATATCCAACGCTAAATTAATACCCAGAGTGAGTTGATAGGTTTGACAGAGTTCCCAAGCCAGATTTAACAGGTGACTTGCTTCTTGATGATGTTCCGGTTGATCTAATAAAATTAGGGTGCGACTTTTATCCCCGATCGCCTCTACCACCCGGAGCCAATCTGCTCGTGTTTTCGCCTGTTCTCGCCACCAATCCATCCAACGTAACCGTTCCGGCCAATATCCGGCAAAATGGGTATAACCTTTAATGTATTGCCAAAATTGACCAAACACTTCATAGCGGTTTTCCAGAATGGTCCATTCAATCGCTTCACTCAGATTTTCCCATTCTTGGTCTAATTCTGTAAATTCACTCCATTCTTGCGGGTCGGTTTTGCCATATTTTTGGCAAAAGTTTAAATACCAGGTTACCCACCGTTCCCGGGCGGCTTTTTGGAACTCCGGATAAACATCGAGTTCACCCAAAACATAGCCTCGGGTTAGGGGCAGCATCACATAACGTCCTTGATGCAATTTTACTAGAGATAATTGTTGCAAGGGGAAAAATTCATCCCCGTTTGGGACATCCGCGACTTTGCTGATGGCTTCGGGTAAAGCGGGACTGGGAAAAATAGCCAAAGCCATCAGCAGCAAATGGGGCGGTTTCTCCCGCAAAGGCAACACTGAACCCTCAAAACAGTATCGGGCAATTTCTCCATCAGAGTGGTTCAAATGGGCGATCGCCTCCGTGAAATGATAACCGGCACTCAGTTGACCAATGGTATAAACAATCGCCGCCGGAATTCCCCCGGTACTGGTATAAATTACTTCGGATTGTTTAGGGGTGATGGGAATATCTTTTTCCTGGGCGTGATGGTGGATTAAATGCAGGCTATCGGTTTTATTAAAGCATTCTAGGTGCAGCGAAATATCTAATAACGCTTGTTGACGGCTCGTAATTAAAACCTTGACAGTGGGGGGTGCTTCAAATAAAAAAGAACGCACATCATCCAAATCCGCTGCGGTTTCCAGATTATCAATCATTAATAAAGTGCGTTGATAGGATAAGCAATCCAGAATTTCTTCCAGTTGGCGATCGCTGTCTCCCATGAGCAAATCGTGGCGTTGCAGAGTGCGGGCGATCGTGCGCAGAATTTTCGACAAAGTATTCTCTTTTTTTAATCGGGGTAAAATTCCCGTACCTGTCAAGCGGTGGGGTTTTGCCGAAGTAAAAATCATCGCATCAAAATTCGGCGAATCGGCTGAGTCTAAACAAGAATAAGCCGCTTCCACAATTAATGTAGTTTTTCCGGCACCACCAATCCCTTCAACGCTAATGCGATGGATTCGACTCTCCCAAGAGAGGAGTTTCAGCAAATGCTTCAGTTGTTTTTGGTGACCGATAAACGTCGTATGATCCCGGGTAGGTAGGTTTTGGTAAATCCGTTGGGGGTGGGAAAAACTTTCCATCACCCCATTTTGGAATGGGGGTCGGGTTAATCCGGCAACCCCTGAAGAGTTCACCCTCTCGTCCCCTGGCGCTTCCCTGACTAAGGAGGGTTGGCGGTATCCATCGGACGCCCATTCCCCAGGATATTTTTGGTTCCAAGCTTGTCGCAGTTTGGGGACCACTTCTTTTTTGAGGAGGATTTTGGTATTTGCATCCACCACCCCCAGTTCTTTCAAAGCATCGGTTAATTTTTTCCGCAGTTTTGGAGAAATTGTTTGCCGCAGATACTTGGGGGTGACTTCAGTGGATTTACTCAGGGTCATTTGTTCATAACTGCGATCGCTGATGATGCCTTCCAGAGTAATTTTCTCTACATCTGAGAAAACTTCATAAGTGGTCCGTTCCAGTAACTGTTCGGCAAATGCGACGAGTTGTTGTACTTCTTCTCGATTCATGGGTCAGAAAACAGTGGAAGGGTTAACCATTAATAGGGGTGCAACACCATTGCCAATCAGAGGGAAGCATCAAGCTCTATAGCCCTTCCGGCAAGGGCTTTGCCTCACGGGTATGGCTTCCCTGAGCGGGTAACAATGTTAAAGGTCAAAACAGAGATGTTCTGCCCGAACCCTACGCCTCTAAAGGATGCTAATCGGGGATGTTACCGTTGACCGTTGTTTTTTGCTTTGGGCGATCGGTCCTTTGTCTGTATTGAAATTTACATAAGGATTCAAGGTTAAAAAAGTATTCAACCTCCGGCGATCGGGTGAGTGGTCACGGGTTTGACTGGACACTAAACTGGCAATTTAAATGCATCAATAGCGCGGGGATAAAACTCTCCGAGAATATACGGATTAATTCCATGTTTTTTTGCCTCAACTTTTTTTAACGAAACTTTACAAAAATCACCGTTAGCCACATTTTTCGACATCGGCAGAAAAGTGCCGAAATCGGTAAGCTGAAAGGCCAATGAAGGCGATCGCAGCTTCAACCCTAGACTAGACTAAGGATTCACCTCAAGGATACTTATAATCATACCGCAATTATTCCCCAAAAAATAGATAAATTTTGCAACCATTTTTATCAACATTTTTAATAATTATTTAAAGGTTTGGTAAAGTGTCGCAGAATGTCGCGAAATGTCGCAGAATGTCGCAAAACATAGGGGTTGACAACTCAAATTTAGGTCTTTAACATTGGGGTTAACAAATTTGAATGTTAATCAAAGGTGCATTCAAACTAGAACCCATCAAAGGAGCATGACAAATATCATTCCTGACGAATCTGCCGAAGGATTGACGATTCCGGGAAGTGAAATGAGGTGTGTTTTTCCAAATTGACGGTTAATTGTTTTCTTTACGAGGAGATAATTTTATCAGTATTTTTCGGAGATGATTAGTTGCTTCTAGGCTCGGGTTCTATGTTCATCCGAGCGGAGCGAGAGCGGCTAAAGCCTTGTTCTTTTCCAAAACTAACTAAAGAACGAGTTTAAATCGAAAAATGCGATAGGCGATCGTCGCGATGTTGATTTTGTAACTAAGGAGTTTTTTCTGTGAAAATTAAGCAATTAGCAACAGCAGCATTAGGGGCTTTGGCACTCTGTGGTGGCATGGCGTTTGAGTCCAACAAAGCTCAAGCACAAGGTATTAATTTTTCTTGTGTTCGGGGATCTCAGGGCGGATTTGTTACTGTAGTTAGTAACGGTCGAGTTACTCGTTCATTAATCACTTGGAATAGCCAAGCGTTTAGTCATAGCGGCTGGACTCCTGAAGCTCGCTGCAATGCAGTAACCAATCGTTTTAATAACGCATTTGCAAGCCAGAGTCGTTTGACGTTAAGCACTGGGACAATCAATAACTTGGGAGTCATTTGTGGACTTCAAGGCCGGGACCGTCGGTGTAGCGGTGACAATATTATCATTACGTTAACTCCTGGCACCAATCCTCGCGGGGCTCTAAATCAGCTTATTTCCGCTACTGCGGGAGGTCGTCCTTTAGCACAATCTGGCAGCGTGACATTAAATGACTGGGCAGATGCGGCATTGAACAGCGACTAACTTTGAGAAGTAGCTATGGGGGACTATTTTTATCCCCATAGCTACTGAGAAACTGTTAGATGCCTGTCATTGAACTTAATTGATTTGGAAAATCACAATTGTGTTTTCAGTTCCTCTCATTGTTGCTTTGAAAATACTGACAGTTTTCACAATGCTCGCTTCGATTTCTGCTTCATTGCCCAGCGCAAATTTTCCGCTATTGCCGGATCTAAAGACTAAATCTCCTGATTTAGCCGTTCGTATCCCTTTTCAACAGGCTCAAAATCCGAACTCTTTACAAGCCCGAGTATCTGTCCCGGAAATTGCTCAAAAAATTACCGTGCGAATTTTAGGGGATGAGAAAATGGGTTCTGGAGTCATTATTGAGCGTCGGGGGAATAGCTACACAGTTCTCACCAATCATCATGTGGTGGAAAACAATGAACAAAACAGCTATACAATCCTCACCGCTGACGGACGGACGCATTCTGGTCGTTGGTTGCAATCTCAGCAATTTGGCAATTTAGATTTAGCTTTAGTGGAATTTAGTAGCAATCAATCCTATCAAGTGGCTAAACTTGGCAACTCAAGTGCTTTATCAGCGGGCGATGCTGTTTATGCTGCTGGATTTCCTAATTGGCACTTTACACCAGGATTAGCTGAGGAAACCCGTGATTGGGGATTGAGAGCCTATCGCTTAACTCAGGGTCAGGTGGAAATGCTATCCAGAAAGCCGTTAGAGAATGGCTATCAAATTGGCTATAGCAACGAAATTGAAACCGGAATGAGTGGTGGGCCAATTCTAAATCAACAGGGCGAACTGATTGGAGTGAATGGCAAGCAAAAATATCCTTTAATTGGGATTTATGCCTTTATTTTCGCTGATGGTACTCGGCCATCTGAGGTAGAAGCGGAACGTATGGTTCCGCTGAGTTGGGGAATTCCTATTGCCAATCTTCAGGCAGGAAGCAACTCTTTTGAGGCAGAGGTTGATGTTAATCCTTTCGAGGATAGAGCCGAAGAGGGGGTGTTTGAAGTTGAAGACCAGGAAAATCCATTTGGCGATTTGTTTGAGCCAGTTTTCTGGTGAATTATCAAACCGAATAATTCTTCCATTTTCCTGTTAAAAAGCTATAAACCCAGGAAGCACTACCGTAGAGAATAACGCTTTTTTTAAGTTGTAAGCGGATTCCTAATCACTGTTAACTCAATTTTTGCAGGACACAAACGACTTATGTTAGACCTTGGCAGTCTCTTTGACGAAAACTCTTATCTTCAGCAGAACACAGACGTAGCTAACGCAGTATCTCAAGGCGGTTTTGCTACTGGATTCGACCATTTTCGGCTTCACGGTCAATTTGAAGGACGACAGCCTAGTGGATTCTATAGTGAAAGCTATTATCTGCAACAAAACCCAGATGTTGCCAATGCAGTATCTTTAGGCGGTTTTGCTACTGGATTAGACCATTTTCTGAATCATGGTCAATTTGAAGGACGAGATCCAATTACAGAGTTTAATACTGCCTACTATTTAGGACAAAATCCAGATGTGGCTTCTGCGGTTAGCTCAGGGGGAATGACAGCTTTAGGGCACTACGTCTTTTTTGGTCAGAATGAGGGCCGGGTTGCTAACGCGGTTGGTTCGCAAGGCTTCAATCAGCCAATAGATCCAGTAACAGGTGCATTTACACCTTTTATTCCACCGGAAGGACCTTTTGCCACTCAATTTGGGTTTGGTTTAGTTGATGCGGCTGATGCTGTTGCTCGTGCGAGAGGACTAGAGCCATTCTCTTTTGATCAACCATTAGAAAGTGCAAATCTTGAAGAACAGAATGAAATTGACGATGACTTTTACGGCTTAAACCTAATTAAGGCTCCTGCGGTTTGGAACCAGGGTATTACTGGGAAAGATGTCGTAGTTGCTGTCCTAGATGGAGGAGTTGACGATACACACTCTGAATTCGCTGGTAAGATAGTTCCTGGCTTTGACTTTGTAGGTGGTAATGCCAATCAACAAGACTTTCAACACGGAACCCATGTTGCGGGTATTATTGCAGCTAAAAATGATGGAATAAACGTCACGGGTGTCGCTCCTGATGCAAAAATTATGCCTATCAGGGTGTTGGATAGAGCCGTGGACGGAAATCTTTCTGCTGATGACATTAACCTTCGATATGCAAATGCAATTCGTTTTGCTGTAGAGAATGGGGCAGATATTATTAATATGAGCTTGAAGCTTCCTAGTCCGGAGGGAACTGATGGCTTGACCCCTAATATAGAGGTGGAAAACGCTCTTCGTTACGCCAAAGATAATGGCGTGCTTGTAGTTATGGCAGCAGGTAACAATGACGGAAAAGACCAAAGTCAACCATTTTACCCAGGTCGTTATGCTGAAGATGGTTTAGGCATTGCAGTAGGAGCAGTGGATGATTTCAACACTGTACTAGATTTAGATGGTGTAGCACCTCAATTTGCCGGTTCTAATCCAGAAATAAACTTCATTTCGGCACCAGCATATCGAATCGCATCTACATATCCAAACAACGAAATTAATTCACAAACAGGCACATCTCAAGCAGCACCTTTTGTTGCTGGTGTAGCTGCTCTGATGTTGGAAGCTAATCCCAACTTAAATCCCGATCAAGTTTATGACATCTTAACCGGAACTGCCAAGGCAGACGGGTTGAAGATTTTTGAAAATGGTGAAGAAAAAGAGTTCGATATCGCCACAGGTTTATTTGAGCCTATTGGGTAAACAAGTGCCTAATTCAAGCATCACAGCAACACCTTGGCTCACTGATTTACTGGAAAGCGATCGCCCCTTACACCTAAATCAATCCAAAGGGCGATCGCAGGTCAAACAGAAACCCGGTTTCTTGGGTTCCTAAACCCCCTAAGGGAACTCCAAAAAATAAAATCTCCAAAACGTTCGTTCGTAGATCAACAAAGTAGCCCCGTCAATGTAGGGGCGCAATGCTTGCGCCCTCCGGAGGGCGCAAGCATTGCGCC
>NZ_JAMXOT010000414.1 GCF_024220515.1 Oscillatoria sp. HE19RPO | reverse complement strand
CCAAAAAATAAAACCTTCAAAAAACCCGCAGGCTCAAGCCTGGGGCTACACGGACAAAGCCCGCCTGCGCGGGCTAAAAGAGCCTTGTTAGGTGCGATCGCATCAAAGCAAGGATGATTTATTTGTTGGAATCCCCTTAGCAAAAATAGTCGCAGAAACCCGGTTTCTTGGTCCTTGGGTAGGGGGCTCAGAAACCGGGTTTCTTCCCTAAATTTAGGACAATTAGCAAAAATAGTCGCAGAAACCCGGTTTCTTGGTCCTTGGGTAGGGGGCTCAGTCGGTTTAAACCCCCGCCGTTTCTAGGCTTAGGACCGTTGTTCAGTTAAACGGGTAAGCAAACGATTGGACCGTTCTACGAAGGTGGTCATCCCTTCAGCGTCAAAGCCTTTTTGCGCCATCAGTGCTAAATCATAGACATGGTGACAAATCATCTCTGCCAATTCTGCCGAGGGGGATTTGCCTTCCCCTTGGATGATGCCGCTTTGGGAGAGTTCGGTCAGGTGTTGAATCAGGGGATGCGCAGTATTTACCAGGAGGATATGCTCGTCGGGGAATTTCGCGGATTCCTGGGAGACTAAGGCGTTCATATCCCGGAGGCGGCGCAGGAACTCGGGGAGGAGGACCATTGCCGGGGGAGTGCCTTGGGGGTCCTCGGATTTGAGGGCCTCGGTGCGGATGGTCAGTTTCGGTTGGTTCAGCGCTTTTTCAAAGATTTCTTTGATTTGTTCGCTACGGGTCTTGTTGGTGCTGGGATCGACGATTTCTGAGGCTTTGTCTTGTTCAATCAGTTTGTCGTCAATCTCCGCATCTACCCGGGAGAATTTCACCTCGGTATGTTCCCGTTCTAGGAAGCTGATGAAGTGGGGATCAATGAAGGAGTCCATAAATAGAACTTCTAATCCCTGACTCTTATGCAGTTGGACGTAGGTGGCTTGCGCTACGGGGTCAGTGCAGTAAAATGCCTGGTTCTCATGGCGCGCTTTGTTCCGTTCTAGATACTCGTCCAGGGTGGTGTAAGAAGGTCCCTCGGTTTTGCTGTCCGATGAGACTTCTTTCCAGGCATCTCCGGCTTCGGCTTGCACTTCCACCGCAGGTTGGTCCGATTCTGCGGGTTTGAGGTCCGCTGTGGTGCGGTAGATGATGATATCTTCCAGTTGTTTTTTGAATTTATCATCGTTGAGGCAGCCGAATTTGACGAAGGTGCCAATATCTTGCCAGCTTCGGATATATTCTTGGCGGTTGTTGTTGTACTGTTCTTTGAGTCGGTCCGCGACTTTTTTGGCGATGAAGTCTGCTATCTTGCGAACGGTCCGGTCCATCTGCAAGGCGCTACGGGAGACGTTCAGGGGAATGTCGGGACTGTCGAGGACGCCACGCATGGGGAGGAGGAATTTGGGGATGATTTCCTCGCAGTGGTCCGAAACAAAGACTTGATTGCAGAACAGTTTGATTTGTCCTTTGGTGACATCAACATCGGGACGCAGTTTGGGGAAGTAGAGGATGCCTTTGACGAGGAAAGGATAGTCGGTGTTGAGGTGGACCCACAACAGGGGTTCTTCTTGGAAGGGGTAGAGGTAGCGGTAGAAGTCGAGGTAATCTTCGTCGGTGAGGCTGCTGGGAGATTCGCGCCACAGGGCTTTTTGCCGGTTGACTTGTTCGCCATCCATTGTGATGGGAACCGGCATGAAGTCACAGTAGGTTTTGACGAGTTGCTTGATGCGAGAGGCTTCGGCGTATTCTTTTTCTTCGTCTTGGAGGGTGAGGGTGATGGTGGTGCCGTGGGTGCTCCGGCTGGACTCTTCGAGGGTGAAGGAGGGGGACCCATCACAACTCCAATGGACGGCTTGGGCTCCTTCTTTGTAGGAGAGGGTGTCGATTTCGACGGTTTTGGCGACCATGAAGGCGGAGTAAAAGCCGAGTCCGAAGTGTCCGATGATTTGCCGATCGCTGGCGGATTGATATTTACTGATGAATTCTTCGGCGCTGGAAAAGGCGACTTGGTTGATGTATTGTTTAACTTCGTCGGCGGTCATGCCGATGCCGGTGTCGCTGATGGAGAGGGTGCTTTTCTCGGCATCGACGGCGATGGTAATTTCCGGGTTGCTGGTGTCGCCGCTAAATTCTCCGGCATAGGAGACCATTTTGAGTTTTTCAATGGCATCGACGGCGTTGGAGACGAGTTCCCGCAAGAAGATTTCATGGTCGGAGTATAGAGACTTCTTGATAATGGGAAAGATATTCTCGGTATGGATCGTGATTTGGCCTTGTTCCAGTACGGTCATAGTTTTCTCAGTTTAAGGGTAAAGTTTAGTTCAGTCTTGATTTTGGGCGATCGCGCGCTCGTTGCAGATCGGGGGAACCCCCCGCAAAGGATTCGGATCTCCCTACTTTTTGAGTTCAATCTGGGTTCAGGGTTGGATCACGGTAGAGAAGGTGACGGCTTGTGTTATTCAATTCTTACGTTTTCATTTTCGGGTTTCTCCCGGTTACGTTGTTAGTCTATTTTGGCTTGACGCGGTGGCGCTATCAGGCGGCGATCGTTTGGATGGCGATCGCCTCGTTGTTTTTTTATGGCTACTGGAATCCGGCTTATTTGTTGTTACTGCTGGGTTCCATTGGTCTGAACTATGGGTTCGGCAAGGCGATCGCTGCTAGTCCCTTAAGGGGCGACTGGGCGAAACTCCTGCTGATTGTCGGCATTAGTAGTAATTTAGCCCTGATTGGCTATTACAAATATGCGGAATTTTTCCTGAGTTCCCTCAATAGCGTCTTTAACTGGACTTGGCAGAGTCCGGAGATTATTCTGCCCCTGGCGATTTCATTCTACACCTTTACTCAAATCGCCTATCTGGTGGATGCCTACCGGGGAGAAACAAAAGATTCAAATTATGATTTAATTACCTACAGTCTGTTTGTCTCGTTTTATCCGCAATTAATCGCGGGTCCGATTCTGCGCCATGATGAACTGATTCCCCAGTTGCGCGCTGTCAAAAATTTTATCTTTTCTGAGAGAAATTTTGCCCTAGGCT
Organism: Oscillatoria sp. HE19RPO; assembly: GCF_024220515.1. Taxonomy (GTDB): domain Bacteria; phylum Cyanobacteriota; class Cyanobacteriia; order Cyanobacteriales; family Laspinemataceae; genus Laspinema. The sequence goes on along the minus strand of NZ_JAMXOT010000414.1, from coordinate 8,246 downwards.
TAACCTTGTTTATTCTGGGATTATCCAAAAAAATGCTGATTGCGGATAATTTATCCCCTTGGGTGGCCCAGGTGTTTAATCATGCGGAGTCGGTGACTTTTCTGGAAGCCTGGATTGGGGCTTTGAGCTATACGTTTCAACTGTATTTTGATTTTTCGGGCTATTCAGATATGGCAGTCGGCTTGGGATGGATGGTGAATATCAATCTACCGATTAATTTTAACTCTCCCTATAAAGCCAGTTCCATTGTTGAATTTTGGCGGCGTTGGCATATTACCCTCTCGGCCTTTTTGAGAGATTATCTTTATATTCCATTAGGAGGTAGCCGCAAGGGAGAAACCCGCCGCGTTAGCAATTTAATGCTGACGATGCTGTTAGGCGGTCTGTGGCATGGTGCCGGATGGACTTATGTGATTTGGGGAGGACTGCATGGGTTATTTTTAGGCATCAATCATCTCTGGCGCAAGCTAGGAATTTCTCTGCCAAAATGTGTCGGAGTGACGGCCACTTTTTTGGCAGTCGTTGCCAGTTGGGTGTTATTTCGGGCGGCTACCTTTCAGGATGCTTTAGAACTTTTACAAGCAATGGCGGGGATGAAATCTGTGATATTACCGACTCATTACCAAGGTGTTTTCGGCTGGTTAAGTCCACTGGGATTGCAATTTCAGCCGGGTGACGCTTTCGCTTATTTACCCCGAGGCGGGGTGGAGTTGACTGGGTTAACGCTTTTGGGTGTTTTGTTCATCGTGATGCGCTTGCCGAATACCCAAGAAATGGTAGAAGACTTTAAAACCACCTGGATTTGGAGTCTGTGGATTGCTCTTTTAGCGGCAGGATGTTTTATTTCTCTCAATCAAGTGTCAGAGTTTCTGTACTTTCAGTTTTAAGTCCATGTCATATTACAAGGATTATCGTCTTTATGGGTTCAGGGTCTTAACCCTAATCGCTATTTTTTTAGCAATGATTGCCGGGTTTAATGGTTTTTTTGACCCGTATGAGGTGCTGGGTACTCCCACGATTAAGAGGTTGAATCAGGTTAAGCGAGAGAAAGATATTCAGGTTAGATTGTTTAAAGCGGTGGCGGTGAATAGAATTGAAGTGAAAAGCCTATTTTTAGGGTCATCGCGGACGGAATTTGGTTTAGATACCCATCATCCAGGGTTGAGTGAACACCAACCGGGGTATAATTTGGCGATTACCGGGGGGAATATGTATGAAGTCCGGCGCTATTTTGACCATGCGATCGCCACTCAAACCGAGGTCAAAGAAATCGTCTTAGGGATTGATTTTTTTATGTTTAATCAATTCCGAGAAAATACGCCGGATTTTAAGGAACAACGCTTAGAAACCCGGGGATGGTTTGTGGGAGACTTGTTTGTAGGAGATTGGTTTGAAATATTGTTATCCAAACCAGCCGTTATTAGTAGTTTAAAAACTTTAAAAAATAGTTTTATGCGGCCAAACAATCCAGGGTTTTTCTATGAAGATGGCCGACGCAACCCGGATTCTACCATTGAACAAGTTTATTTCAATCAAGGCATTATTCCTCGATTTAGGATGGTTCTAAAAGATTTTTTAGTCCGACCTGATATGTATGGAACCTATGAAATTTCTCCAGATTATTTAAAAGATTTACAGGCTATTATTACGACCAGTCAACAGCAGGGAATTCGGTTACATTTGTTTATTTCTCCGAGTCATGCAATGCAATGGGAAGCAATTCGCGTGGCGGGATTGTGGTCCGAGTTTGAAGACTGGAAGCGAACCCTCGTTAGTCTATCCCCCATTTGGGATTTTTCAGGGTACAATAGCATGACCACGGAGGCGATCGCAAATCCGATGCAGTATTATATCGAAAGTTCTCATTACCGCAAGGAACTGGGAGATTTGGTGCTCAACCGGATTTTGGATTACCAACCGGAAACCGTGCCATCGGATTTTGGCCTGTTGCTGACCCCAACTAATCTGGAGACTCATTTAGAACAGATTCGTCGCAGTCGGGAATTGTGGGCCAAGGAAAACCCCGAATGGGTAGAATTTGTAGAAGGTTTAAAGCCTTAATTCAGAATAGGTCTAATATAGAGGCGGTTCACAAATCGCCTCTACATTTAGGGTTTTATATTCCCAAAGGGAAAAGGATTACCAAGGCGCTGTAATGGGTGAGTTGGAATGAATTACTCCTGCATCCAAACACTGCCTTCCCGTCATATTTAACGGTTTAAAAGACAAAGACTCAGACGGTTTTGCCCAGTCTAAGACAGGATAGGGGGAACAGGGGGAACCACATTTCATCTGCAACCATTGGAGGGCAAAATGATGACCTAAGCTCATCAGTCCGAGGGAAGTGAAGTGCAGATTATCGGGATATCGAGAGAAATAGAGGGTTTCTACAATTCGCGTGTAAGCAACAGATTGATAGACCTGATATTGGGCGTTGCGAACGACATCCCCATACTCAAATATGCCAAAGGGCGTGGTAGATTGTTGGTTGACAATGGGAATTAAACCATAAATGACTGGCAGTTGGGGTTGGTTTAAATCTTGGCGCAGTCGGGAGATAAAATGGGTGAAGTTTTGGGAATAATTGGAGGCCATATAGCGATCGCTTTTGGCATCGGATTCCCCCTGCATCCAAAAAAAGCCAGCAATTTCTACTTGGTAACCGAGACGGGAGAGTTCCGCGATCGCCTGTTGCACTCGATCCAACATTTGATGATAGAGAGACCCCTCAATCCCTGGATTCCACTGAGTCTCCAAATTGGTGCCATTTTGGGCATATTTAACCAAGGCAATGGGTTGGTTGAGATACCGGGAAAGGGTGGCAGATAGGGCAATTTCTGGGCCAAATCCTTGGGAATTTGCCACCCCCTGACTAAAAGGTAAGGGTTCGGTGGGGGGTTGCAAGCTCACCCATTGATTCTGGCGATCGTACCATAACACTTGGGACCGAGGCTGTTGTAAATCAGGGGGTAAATCATTCAAATTGGACCGATATCCCACCATGTTGGATTGTCCCGCCAAGATAAACAGTTGGATAGATGCGGTTCGGGCGGGGAGGGAAAAGCTGACGAGCAAGGTGCTCGTTAGAAGCATCACACTCGTGCCTTTAGTGGCGATCGGCTTTAAGCATTTCCCAACCCATTTAGGATAGAACATAATGACTTTGTAAACAACCGGGAAGATTTCATCCCTTTCTCTATTTCTTTTCTACTTCTTTTCTAAGACAAAAAAGTAGTGATAGGGATAGAGAGGGTCTTGATATTCCCGTTTGAGTTTGAGACTGGCATTTTCTAGGGAGGTGACAATCCGTTTTTTAGGATAGCCTTTTAATCCGATTTCCCAGCAATGTTCATCGGGGGTATAGGGCTTACTGCTCCAAAATTGAGGAATTTGCAGCAGCAAACTCCGGGGACGCTGATTAAAGGAAACGTGAAACTGTAGGGTGAAATATAGCGTATTATAGGGAAGGGAAATGACGACAAATTTCTTGGTAGCTTGGGCTATTTTTTTGATAGCTGCTTCAAAATCCTCATAAGGGATATGTTCCAAAACCTGAAAGAGAACGATCGCATCGAATGTATCGGGTTCAATTTTAAAATCACTTTTGAGATCGAGGATAATATCCGGTTTTAAGTCTGGGTCAAAATCGGCCCGAACCACTTCATAGCCTTCTCTTAACAAAATTTCAGAAAATAAAGAGTTAAAAATCCCGATTTCCAAAATTTTATGAACGGATTTACCCAAAGACTGGATGATTCTTTTTTGGTTGTAGTAGCTAATCAGTCGAAGTTTGGTTAAATATTCTACGGCCATAATAACTCCTCATTAAGCGGGTGAAGTTGTAAGTCAGTTGAGAGGGCTTATTTTTGGGCGATCGCCCAGGTGACGATCGGCCATATCGGGTCATTCCGCATGGCAATTTTGTGCAGGGGATGCCAACTTGCCTCGGGGATACCCTCATATCGCAATCCAATTGAATCCAGGACCCAGGCATATTTATTTCCCCAACCCCCGACCTCAATTAGGGTTGAAAATTTGTCCTGGAGTAGCAACTTTAGCGCCAAGGGAGTAAACCGCCAAAAATCTCCGGGATAGTCATGAATGGGATTGATAAAACAGGTGGTATGGATGGCTAACCCACCGGGTTTCAGGACACGCCAACTTTCATTGATCGCCTGTTGAGGGTCTCCTTCTACGTGTTCCAATACTTGGTCACTCACCACATAATCAAATTCATGATCCGCAAAGGGGAGAGACAGAAAATTATAATCTGGATAGTTCGCCTCAACCAATTCTGAGTGGTTTAAATCAAAAAACTGCTGACAAAGCGCAGTGGAATGACTGATAGATAAAACTTTACCCGGAGGGGTTCTGGATTTGAGAACTTCTGATAGATGCCGATACATATAATACCGAGTCACATGAGGGCCCTTTTTTAGGCCCTTCATCGAAAAAATCAGCACATTTTTGAGGACAAGCTTAGTTGGTTTTACTAACATAAGAAAGAGGTGATATAGATGAATAGTCAGGGGTTTTAGGTAGGTTTTATCTAAAACCGTTCAATTTAATTAAACTCGAATGTCAAAAATAACCCATCCTTTATTCACTCATTATTTTTTTTGCCCCTTTTAATAAAATTGATAAAAAAACTGCCTAACTCAGGGGGGAAAAGCGTCCCTATGAAAATTTTAATAATCACGATCCAAATTACTGGATTGGCCAGTAATTTGGGTTGGTTTTTTACCGCAATCCACAGAAATCTAGCCGCCATCAGGCTGTGCTTTCGATTGACGCTGGATTCTAAAGCATCAAAAGTTAAAAATTTATAGCGATTTGCCAGAATTTGTTTTCTCAGCTTTTGGATAGGTTCTGGTGCATTCGCTAAGGATTTTTCGATAACCTGATTATATCCTTTTTCCTGTCTTTCCAGATTAACCGACCAGGAATGAGCCGATTGTCGATATAAAATCTGAGGTCTCTTCACGACAGTAAACTGATATTTCGAGGCTAATCTAATCCACATTTCCCAATCTTGGCCTCCCACTAATGACTCATCAAAAGTACCGACAGCCAAAAATGCCTCTTTGCGAATTAAGGGATTAGAACCACTGCCAATAAAGTCACCGAGTAAGAGTCGTTCATAAACATGATTGGTAATTTTAAAATATTGCCCCCCGGGTAAGCGTTGACCGGATTCATCAATATAATCGGTCCAGCTATAAGCTACCCCCGCCTCGGGATTATTTTTTAGGGCTTTCAGTTGCATTTCTAACTTATCAGGAGTCCATAAATCATCGGCATCGATAAAAGACAGATATTCACCAGTTGCTAAAGAAATTCCTCGATTTCTGCTTTTTTGAGCGCCAGAATTCGGAAAAGAAAATACTTTGATTCGCGAATCGCTTAGATTAGAAATAATCTCTAATGTTTTATCAGTAGACCCATCATTAATGATGATCAACTCAAAATCTTGAAAGGTCTGATTTAAAACCGATTCAATCGTTTCCTGAATCGTTTTTTCAGCATTATAGGCGGGAATAATCACTGAAATGGTTGGCATTTTATTTTCTCCCGGCTTTGTCCCCGGTCCCCGATTGACCCCGTTTAAGATGGTTCATCCAATAAAAGGAACTCATCAGACTTCCCCGATAAAACTCCATTTCAAAGGCCGGAATTAGCTCAGTTTTGAGCTTGTCCCCATACTTCAATCTATGCTGAACCATGCGGCGCAGATTCCCAAAAATTGTCCGCACCCAAATCCCTGGCTTTTCCTGGGTGGGAGCATTAATCATCCTTAATTGACAAGTGGCTAACCCACAGGCGCGTGCTAAGGATAACAAATAGTCTCGTTCGAGTCGCCACTGGGGAATTTGATGATTGATATGCATGGCGGGATTGTACCAAATTTCCCACCCGGCTTTGTGCAAATACAACAAGACTTCGTAATCTTCTCCCCGCGCTAAAGCCTCTTGTTGACTGCCTGCCAGTTGAGGTATATCCGGTACAGCATCGCGCCATGCTTGTTTGCGAACCACTAATCCAGCAGAGGGAGGTAATTTTAAGTTATCCGGCTCAAAGAGAAACGCTTGAGTTCCATGTTCGCGAATGGCTAAAAATGGGGCAATATGGTTAAAGTTTTCCGGGGGGTTGACTTCAAATTCTCCGTGAATTTGGCCACTAAATGCTCCAGCTTGCGGATGATGCGTGGCAAATTCATAAGCCACTGCGATCCAATCTGGTGCCGGGATGTTATCATCATCTAAAAAAGCTACATAAGTTCCCTTGGCTTCTTGGATGGCACGCCCTCGGGCAAAGGCGGGTCCCTGGCGCTCTTCAAAATAGTATTCTAGGGGATAGTTGTGTTGCCAGTTGCTTTGATAGTCTTTAATAATTTGAGCGGTGTTGTCTCGACTATTGTTGTCGATAATTATAATTTCCCACCTAATTTTTTCGAGATTAACTTGATTGCAGAGCGCCTCTAAAACCTGGGGGATTCGAGTTGCACTGTTATAGGTAGGTATGGCTACGGTTACGTCTAACAAGGCGTCATTCATGGATTTTAAATTTCCGGTTAATCTAAAAATGTGAGGGGGACTTTCCGTCAATACTTGGTTTATTGATTGATAGCTGTTTCTACATTTTCCGGAAGGGAATTTATATTTTTCCTATCTTGCTTCAAATATCCGTGACGCCACAGATAGAAAAAGCTGTTCAAACTACCGATCAATAACTCCCGTTCACAAGTGGCGATCGCATCGGGTGTTTGAATCCCATATCTCCAAATATGCCCAATCAGTTTCCGCAAATCGTTGGCGAAATACCCACAGGTAAAACCCGGCCTGAGTATCGGTTTAACCCTCACCATCCTCGTGGCATAACGACTCAAACCAATCCCGCGAAAGAAGGGAATTAAATACTCCGGTTCCAAGCGGTGACGGGGGATTTTATGGACAATTTTCATCGCCGGATTATACCAAACTTCCCAGTCTTGCAGTTGAATATACGAGAGTGCTTCTATATCTTCTCCCGTGAGCATACTCCCAGGCGTTCGGCCACTCAGAATACACTGTTTAGGAACGCTTTCACGCCATGCTTGAGTGCGGACTACCAATCCGGCAGAGGGCGGCAGCAGGTTCTTATCCCGTCGATAAAGTAAGGGTTTTGAACCCCGTTGAGTAATCGCTAAAAAAGGCATCAACCGCTTAAAATTGGGGGGGGGGTCACTTTCAAACTCTGGAGAAATAAAACTTCCACAAGCGCCTAATTTCGGATTTTCTTGAGCAAATTTGTAGGCAGCAGATACCCAATTTTTGGCCGGGATATTGTCATCATCCAAAAACCCAATGAACGGACTATTCACCTCTGTAACCGCCCGGTGGCGAGCATGAGCAGCCCCCTGTGCGGGTTCAAAACAATACTGTAGGGGTGCAATCTTCTCAAATTGCTTTTGATAGCCTTTGACGATTTCAGCCGTGTTGTCGGTACTATTGTTATCAACTAACAGAATTTCCCAAGAAAACTCTTGAGTGTTGACTTGAGATAAAAGTGCGTCTAACACTTGTGGAAATCGATTGCCTCCGTTATAGGTGCAAATCACGACTGTTAGATCGACGCCCATATTTCGATCCTCCCTTTTCCTTAAAAGATTAAGATTTATCCGACAGGTTTATGAAATCCTCCTACTTGAGATCTGAATTACTTCACCAATCACCCTGAATTAAATCATCTGTCATACTGGACTTTTTCTACGGAATTTACTGGATTTGAGTGGTTCCGGTGGTTCCAATATTGAAATCCTGGGGTTATTGAAATCCTGGGGTTTCCTGTAACTGGAACCGGGGTTGGGTATCAAATCCGAATTAAGGCGGTTCTGGGTCCAGGTGAACTGTATCCCCTGCCACAATTTTCCTGAGAATTCTCCTCAAGTCGTGGGGAGGGGGTTTTCCAATTGTGGTTGAATGGCCCGGTTGAAGGGTCTTGCCCCATATCCTGGATCGTACCCCAATTTGGTATGGTAATCGATCACCTCACCCATGAGATTAAGGGCAATGTTTCTCGGATTCCACCGTTTATCCAAGAGTTTGACTGGAATGAGGAGAATTTTGCTAAGGGTGTTCCAACAAATAAATCCTCCAAATCCCGATGGTTAAGCACCTAACTGTATTAGCCCGCGCAGGCGGGCTTTGTCCGTGTAGCCCCAGGCTTAAGCCTGCGGGTTTTTTGGGTATTTTATTTTTTGGAGTTCC
>NZ_JAMXOT010000413.1 GCF_024220515.1 Oscillatoria sp. HE19RPO | reverse complement strand
GGTTTCTCGACCAAATTTCTGAGAAGGAACCAAAATTATCGCAGAAACCCGGTTTCTCAACCCCCACCCAGATTCAGAAACCGGGTTTCTTAACCAAATTTCTGAGAATGAACCAAAATTATCGCAGAAACCCGGTTTCTAGCCCCCCACCCAGATTCAGAAACCGGGTTTCTTAACCAAATTTCTGAGAATGAACCAAAATTATCGCAGAAACCCGGTTTCTAGCCCCCCACCCAGATTCAGAAACCGGGTTTCTCGACCAAATTTCTGAGAATGAACCAAAATCTATGCAGAAACCCGGTTTCTAGCCCCCCACCCAGATTCAGAAACCGGGTTTCTCGACCAAATTTCTGAGAATGAACCAAAATTATCGCAGAAACCCGGTTTCTAGCCCCCCACCCAGATTCAGAAACCGGGTTTCTCGACCAAATTTCTGAGAATGAACCAAAATTATCGCAGAAACCCGGTTTCTAGCCCCCTACCCAGATTCAGAACCCGGGTTTCTTGACCAAATTTCTGAGAATGAACCAAAATTATCGCAGAAACCCGGTTTCTAGCCCCCCACCCAGATTCAGAAACCGGGTTTCTCGACCAAATTTCTGAGAAGGAACCAAAATTATCGCAGAAACCCGGTTTCTAGCCCCCCACCCAGATTCAGAAACCGGGTTTCTATGAGAGTTGTTGGTGGGTGGCAAAGGTTGACTTAAGAAACCCGGTTTCTGGGGCCTCTGGACAAGAACCCGGGTTTCTGCGATAATTTCTCTCGGTTTCCTTATTCTAAATTAGATATGCCACGTCGCGAAGTTATCTTTGAAGCGGGTAATTATTATCATGTTTACAACCGAGGGAATAACCGTCAGCTAATCTTTTTTGAACGAGATAACTATATTTATTTTTTACGTCAGTTAAGAACCCATCTGATTCATCGCGGCGTTGATATTATTGCGTATTGTTTGATGCCAAATCACTATCATTTATTAGTCCATCTGAAAACCGAGCATTTTTCTAATCTGATGCAGGCATTTACTTTGTCTTATACTAAAGCGATTAATCAGCGTTATAAAAGGGTTGGGTCACTGTTTCAGGGACGGTTTCAGGCAATTCATGTAGATAAAGAAGAATATTTATTAAATCTGACTCGCTATATTCACTTAAATCCCGTCGAGGCTAATTTAGTTGAGAAAGCGGAGAATTGGGAGTTTTCCAGCTATCAAGACTATATTAATTTGCGTCAGGGTAGTTTGCCAAAATTGGATGGATTAGATTTTTTATCGGCGGATGCTTATCGGTATTTTTTAGAAGATGTAAATATAGAAAATGTCAGTAACAATTTAACTTTTGAAGAGTAGCCCCAGGGACAAGAAACCGGGTTTCTGCGTTAAGTCTTGCCACCCAACCCAAACTTAAATTAAGAAACCCGGTTTCTAACCTCTCCAAACAAGAAACCACTCCAGGGACAAGAAACCGGGTTTCTGCGTTAAGTCTTGCCACCCAACCCAAACTTAAATTAAGAAACCCGGTTTCTAACCTCTCCAAACAAGAAACCACCCCAGGGACAAGAAACCGGGTTTATGCGATAATTTATGTATGCTAACCGAAATCTTCGTCAATTACCCGGTTTCTCAATTTTCCAAGAGGTCATGATATGCAGTTGAGGTTTGAATGGCATGAAGAAAAAGATGAAATGCTTCCGGAATATGATTTTACCGGCGGTTTGCGTGGCAAGCATTACGAGGCATATCGCAAAGGACATACGGTCACCATTCATCAAACCGATCGCCCGGATATTGTTCAATATTTTACCCTGGAAGATGGAGCAATTATGCTCGATCCAGATGTGCGAGAATATTTCCCTGATGCTGAAACGGCGAACATGGCTTTACGCACGTTGATTAGTTTGTTTCCGAAAAATAGTCAGGTCATTTGAAGTCAGCAGGAAAAAAACCCCGTTTCTGGGGTCGATAAGAAACCGGGTTTTTATTTTAAATCCGTAAAAATCCGAGTAAAACCTTCTTGAGCAAAATGTTGATCGTGAGTCAGAACTTCTGTGATGCCCCTTTGTTTCATCACTATCATGGAAATGCAATCCGTTAGACTATAGCCTTTGTCTAAACGCTGACCATACAAGCTCAGTCCTAACTCGCGAATTTCTGGGGTATAAGCAATCACTTCGATGCTTGGCTCTCGCCGCATTTGTAAACACAGAGCGAGTCCTTTTTGTCGCATTAGGCTGCCTTTAGAGGCGGCGTATGCTAAAATCTCATCAATTACACCATCGGTTGTAATGATGGGTACTTCTGGATAGTTGTGTGCATAATTTAGAGCGACTTGATGCCAGTTATCCCGTGGGTTCAGCAGAGCTATCCAATAAAAGGTATCCCCAAAAACTCGCTTCATAATTCACGCTTGGGAGTTCCATAGATGTAATGATCGTGTTGTTCTGCTCCATCGGTCGGTAAGGTGGCTAAAATATCTGGAGGAATATCTGAAACAAGCTCTTGAATAAATGAGCCAAATGGCTTGGATTGTTCTTGTTGGCGGTGATATTTCAATTTAGCCAATAATAGAAAGTCAAAAACCTCTTCAATGACGATATCAGGAGATTGTTCAATTTCGTGAATCAGTTGTTCTTTTATGGTCATAAATTTGTGTTTTTTGATTTAAGCATCAGTTATCATCTTAAATAGTATAACTTATAAAGAAACAGGGTTTCTAGCCTCTCCAACTTCGGCAAATTCACCGTGCCCTGCACCCTAAAGGGTGGGGCTACACGAACAAAGCCCGCCTGCGCGGGCTAATCCAGGAAATCGAGTTTTACTAACCGGATTTGGTATGACTTCGGCAAAGAAGAAACCGGGTTTCTTTCCTAAATCTGTTGCAATTAAGCAAAATTTAGGCAGAAACCCGGTTTCTTGTTCCTTGAGTTCTCTAAGCGGCGAGAACTGGGGCACTCATCGGAACAACAGGTTCCGAGAGGAGTTGGTTATAAACGAGGGCGAGTCGATTGGCGACACTGTCCCAGCTAAAGGCTAATTCTACTCGCAGGCAACCGGAACCTCCGAGTTCGTCTCGCCATTCGGGGTTGCTGAGGATCCGGTCGATCGCCACTGCAAAGGCCCGTTCATCTTTCGGAGGGGCCAAGAGTCCGGTGATTTCCGGGACGACGGTGAATTTTAATCCACCCACATCGCTGGCAACCACGGGGGTCCGACTTGCCATTGCTTCGATCGCCACTAATCCAAAGGGTTCATAGTGACTGGGGACAACACAGACATCGGCGGCAGCATAGTACAGATGCAGGTTCGTTTTGCCTAACTGTCCGGGGAAGGTGGTAATGTCATCAATTCCCAGTTCTTTGACGATGCCATGAATGCGATCGCGTTCGATACCATCACTTTGTCCGGGACGATAACCGCCTCCAATAATCAGTTGCAATTTGTCGCGATCGCTCTCTAATAAGCTAGACTGTCCCACGGCACGCACCAGGGTCTCGATTCCTTTACGGCGATCAAATCGACCCACATACAGAACCACTTTCGCATCGGGTTTAATCCCTAATTCTGCTCGTGCTTCGGCCCGACTGACACTGCCAAATCGGTTGATATCCGTCCCACAGGGAATCACTTCGATTTCCCCCTGGGTTGAGACCAGTTTCCTCATGTGCTGTTGTTCTTGAGGACTGGTAGCAATGATGCGATCGGCAGTTTCCAGACAGGCTTTTTCCGTTGCCAGTCGGGTAGTGGCGATCGCCGGTTTATCAGTGATGGATTGATACTTAACAACACCCAGGGAATGATAGGTATGCACCAGTCGCAGCGGTTGATGCTTGGATAGTTCCATTCCCACCCACGAAGATAACCAATAATGGCTATGAATCAGGGAATATTGAATACCTTCTCTGTCTTGGAATTCCTGGAACGCTTTCACAAACTCAGGCAGGTATCCAAATATTTTATCTCGACCAATAAACCTCGCTGGTCCTGCACTTAGGCGGATAGTTCGACAATCGGGATGGTGATTCACAATTGCCGCTTGTTCGGGATGATTTCGGCGGGTAAACATATCCACCTTCCATCCGAGTTTGGCAAGGGCCAAGCCGACTTGGAGAACGTAAACGTTTTGGCCTCCGGCCTCTTCCTTACCGATTTCTGCGGCGGGGTCGCCAGTAACAGAAATTAAAGCAATCCGATTTTTGTTTAGGTTTAGCATAACTTTGATCTTCACCTCATGCCTTGTTAGCTTGCTGAATTGCTCGATGGGGTTCATGCCATGAGGTTCAGACAAACCGAACAAATTACTCGTCTAAGGACACTAATGAGATCGCGCAAATGAATAAAGTTTACCGATCTTTCAGTCTCCTCTCAATGCCGACGGGGTTAGCTAATGGGCGAGGATTGAGAGATATCCCTTTTCTCGGTGGAGAAAATAAGCCCCTGAGTGGGTTCCCCCGCTTCAGTTGTTGGATAGGATTAGCAGCGCTTATCCCGGAGATTAACCCGGGTTATGCAAACCCCCAACTGGATTAGGCTGACTTATTTGAACTAATCGTAATATAACCTACTCCTCCTGAAATTTTCCATACGTCGCAAGATAGATTTGAGGTGGGGCCTCAATTTGGGGGTTGCATCTATCTCCAGATAGAGATTTGAGTATGTCTCGGGATATAAATCATCCGTTAACCGGGGAAATGGGTGGAAAGGCGATCGCAATAGACAGCCGCTACAATTAAATAAATCATGCCCTAACCCTGACCCATAGCACCTCAAGGATTTCTGGGACTTGAGGTAAACTATTAAGCATTTATGTCATCTTAGGCAGAAATGACGGGGGAACTATTTTAACTTAATTATTTTCTTTTTATGCTGGATTGGATTACGAACACAATTACCGCTTTAAACTATTGGGGCATCGCTTTGTTGATGTTTCTGGAGAATATTATTCCGCCCATTCCTTCGGAACTGATTATGCCCTTGGCTGGATTTACGGTTACCCAAGGTAAACTCATCTTTTTTGGGGTAGTCGTTGCTGGAACGATTGGCTCTCTTCTCGGGGCCTTACCTTGGTATTATGGGAGTAGAAGACTGGGTGAGACTCAATTAAAAACCTGGATAGACCAACATGGAAAATGGCTAAATTTGACCCATGAAGATATTAATAAATCTCAAGATTGGTTTAAAAAATATGGGGCCTTAGTTGTTTTATTTGGACGTTTAATTCCCGGTATTCGCACCTTTATTTCGGTTCCTGCGGGTTTGCAAAAGATGCCCTGGCTGGAATTTTTAGGGTACTCGTTGATTGGGTCACTCTGCTGGAATCTTTTGCTGACTTATGCGGGCTTTGTCTTGGGGCAGAATTATGGGCTGGTTGAGCAGTTTTTAGGTCCCGTTGCCGCAGTTGTGCTGGTTGGATTGGCTCTTTTCTTCATTGTCTGGGTAGTCCAGCGGAAAAGGCAGTAGCAGCAGAACTTACGCAGATTTTGAGAATCTACCCTAAATGTAGCCGCGATTCGCGAATCGCCTCTACATTTCCTCTACATTTAGGGTGGCTTCTCAACATTCGGATGGGTGTTGAGTTGATTGAGGGGATTGCAAAATATAAATCCTCCAAACGTTCAACTGCAAGGAAGGTATGTGTAGGGGCGCAATGCTTGCGCCCCTGGGGCGCAAGCAT
>NZ_JAMXOT010000412.1 GCF_024220515.1 Oscillatoria sp. HE19RPO | reverse complement strand
GGCATAGCTAGGTCCAGTCCGCACAGGCTACGCCAACGATGTCCGGCGCTGCAATGATGCAGTTCGTCTAATCTTGCTTCAGGGAATTAGACGGTGACAATGGTCTCTGTCTGGACGGAAGATGGGGAAAATTCAAATTGCTGTCCCCGTTGGACAAACCCCAGGAATCCATCTTGTTCCGCATCCGGAAGGGGTCCGGGTTGATACCCATACAACCACATTTTATTTTTGATGGCATCGGGTAAGGCGACTAATTCCTGATAATGAGCGTGTACAGTTGTGGGGAATTGAGAGGTTTCGCAATCTTGGAAAATCAGGTCCGCTTGCTCGTAATATTCCCAGATTTCTTCCCGACATAATTGGGTATCGGTGCTAAAAAAGATTTTCTTTCCTTCAAGTTCAAAGAACAATCCATAGCTGGGCATGACAAAGTAACCATTGTTAATATGGATAACTTTGACTAGATTAAATTGGATATTTTCCCAGATAAAATGTCCATGACGGGGAACTTTTTCCACCTCAAAAAACGTCTCTAGTTCTGTGACATCGCCTTGGATGGACCGGAGGCCCCCGGAGAGGGTATTGGCCCAGAGGTCCCCAGCTATTTCTTTACTGATATAAAGGCGGGGTCTTTCGCATCGGGGGTCAAATTTGGTGGTAAAGGAAATATATTCTAATCCTCCGGCATGATCCGAATGCAAATGGCTGATGTAAATATCGGTGATATCCAGATGGGAATATCCCGCATCATGGAGAGAGAAGCGAATATCGGAACCACAATCAATCAGGAGTTTAGTTCCGCGATCGCTTTCTAACAAAACATTCGATTGATAATTATTGGCTCCCACGGTGAAAGCCGATCCAGAACCTAAAAAGGTTAATTTCATAAGAGTCCTCTCATGTTATTTAAACAATGGCGATCGCCCTCAAGGGTGGAGAAGTCGATACTACTCTCACTTAAGACGGATCAACAGCCTGGAGCGAATTATATAATTGCTCTAAGTGAGCCGCTACTGCCGGGGGTTTTGCGGTAAACTTAATGTAAAAGCAATGGGGTTCATCCGCAGGTTTTTCCAAAACCTTGGCATAAATATCTTCCCGGCTGCCCTCAAAATTCCCCTCCACTAAATTGAGCTTAAGATTGCTCAATCCAACCGGGATAATATCCCCGGCTCCCCGTTCGACCCTTACTTGAGCGCATTTAGCCGAAAGCTCGACTAAATGACCGAGGAGAAGGGTTTCGCTGATATGCTTGCCTTCCAAAATGGTGTATTGAATGGGGATTGGGTCGCTTAGGGGCAAAAACACCTCTTCTTCCCTGGTGAGGGAGATGTGATAAGGCTCTTTAATCCCACTGACATCATAAATCATCAGCGGCTCTTTCACCCCTTTGGGCATTACCTCACGTTTACCCGCAATTTGGACGACTTCCTCACCGCCAGCATCGAGGAGAGTCTGCTCAGAAATCAGAATTTGACCTCCCGTTGTATAAGATTCAATGCGGTAGGTTAAATTGACCTGACTGCCGACGACTCCGTATTTGGTGCGTTTTTCTGAACCGATATTGCCGACGACGACTTCCCCGGTATTGATACCAATTCCCATTTCCAGTTCAGGCAATCCCCATTCCACCACTTTATCATTCACATGACGCATCGCTAACTGCATGGAAATTCCGCAGGCGATCGCCCTTTTGGCATCATCCTCTCGGGAGGTGGGGGCACCAAATAGCACTAAGATACCATCTCCCATAAACTCATCAATGGTTCCCTGGTAAGAGGTAATCACATCGGCCATATATCCCAGATAAAAGTTGAGAATTTTCACCACTTCTTCTGGGGGCAATCGTTCAGAAAGTGCCGTAAATCCGCGTAAATCTGAGGTAAAAATCGTCAGTTTACGCCGTTCCCCGCCCATTTTTAATCCTTCCGGATTTTCTAGTAAATTGGCGACGACTTGATCCGTGAGATAGCGACCAAAAGTTTTGCGAATATCTCCGGCAGTGCGGGCAACGTAAGCGACGATCGCCGTAGCCGAACCGAGTAAAGCCAACGCCGGAGGCACCACGGGAATCCACCACCCCATCACGAATGCCCCATAAGTGATTCCCACCAGGGCCGCCGCTGACAAAACTGCCGCTGTCGTGCGTTGAACCGAGAGCCATCCTGCGCCCCCGACATAGCGCCATTTCCAAATCAGAAATGCCCCCAGACTACTCCAGAGGAAAATCCACAGCCACTCGTAAAGTTCGGGGATAGTTTTAATCAGCGGGCGATCGTCGAGGGCCGCACTAATCATCTGGCTGACAAGATTGGCGTGAACTTCCACCCCCGCCATGCGGTTGCCCGCTTCTTTGGTGTAGGGGGTGAAAAATAAGTCTTGGTAGCTTTCCCCAACGGCTCCAATCAAGATAATGCGATCGCGTCCCCAGTCGGGTGGAACTCGATTTCTGAGGATATCCATCAGGGAAACTGTCTCAAAATGCTGGCGGGAACCGGCATAGTTTAACAGGACCTGATAGCCCCCATGATCTGCGCCAACGTAGCCCCCATCGTTCGGTTCAAAGCGAGAAAAAACTTGGTTTCCAAATTTCCAGGATTCGCTCCCTTCAATGGCTTCCGGGGCAATTCCTTCGGCATCGAGATAGAGACCGGCTAGATATAAACTAAAACTGGGGATGATGTTTTCCTCTTCATCACTCACCATCACCAACCCCCGGCGCAGGACCTGGTCTTCATCCAAAATCATGTCATTGGAACCGGCAAATTGTAATCCCGGAGGAGGGGCAATGGTGTCGCGATCGCGGTCCCCGATCACTTTTTGAATTCCCACTAGATTCGGTGTGGATTCAAAAACCTGACGCAGTGCACCATGACCGGGTTCAACGGGTTGATCCCGATAGACATCTAAGCCGATCGCCCGAGGATTCATGGCTTTGAGGTTTTCGATGACTGCGGCATAAACGCGATCGGGAATGATCGCTTGTCCTAATTCGCGCACGTCGGCTTCATTAATCCCGACAATGGCAATTCGGCTGTCTGTAGGTTCAGAGGGTCGCGCCCTCATATACAGATCATAAACGGCCCATTCCCAAGGCTGTAGTACACCAAGAAAGCGGAGGAGGATGACTGCTACCGTAACTGATGGAGCAGCAATCCAGACCCCGCGCCATTCCCAAACTTGCCGTTTTAATTGATTCCACATCACGGCTTATTCCTTAAGTTTTGTTAATTCTGCGATGTTCCAATGGTTTGGATAGGCAGAGGTTCCGAAGCAATGCTTTCTAAGCCGACATATTTTAACAGCCCTTGCCACTCGGTGGGATTAGAATTACGGAATTGGGCCAGCAGACTCACGGCTTCGTTCCATAAGCTTTGGTCAACATACAGTTGCACCCGATCCAGAGGCTGTGCCTGGTCCAGTTGAGTATGCATTTCCTCTGTCAGTTCCGTGGGTTGGATTTGACCCTGCACGAAGACATCAACTTGGCGGTCTAACGGATCGCAGATGAGGCTAAACTGCCAATCATAAACTTTGCCCATTTCCAGGTCGGTATTGTCCGGGAGGCTGAGTTTGACCACCCCCGGGGCTTTGGAGATCTCGAAAGTAGACAGATAAACGTCATTGCCATTCTCATCAACGATCACAAATTCTCCCGAATCTGCGCTATTTTCCGGGACATACATGAAAAATTCTGGGTTGGGCGTGACGGTTTTGACAATATCATGGGTTGGGATTAAGGCGGTTAAGGGAGATTCACCCTCGATGCAAGTCTCATTCCCATTGCCTCGGACTCCTCCCCCGGCGGTACTGCGGGGACCACCCATGTTACGGGGTGCCGCAGGGAAGTTGAGGGCGACGAGTTCTCCCCGTTGAGATTGGGCGCGCACTGAGGAGAATCCCGAAAGGGTGACCCAAGCCGGAGACAGGACCACTGCCAGGATACTCATTAAGTGAATCAGTTTGGGCGATCGCATGATAGTAAAACCTCCGCATTAACAATTGCAGGATGAGCCAGTAAAAACAAGATGCTAAACGTGGAAAAGAATCTGGAAAAATTGATAGTTTAGTTGAGAATGTACTCTACTGCTATCATACTTCCGAATTCTGAGAACCGGATGTGATTTGAAACCAGCAGTTGAGTGTCAATTGAAAATGACCCGGATTTTCCGGGACTGATTTTCAACCGGGACTGGCTTTGGGGCGATCGCGCTTTAGGCAATAACCATCGCACCGCTATCATTTTTAGATTCTTAATCACCCTGGGTGTCATCCCCTTTTACGCGGCTTCCTTCCCTCCATTGACAAGTTATTTCCCCCACGGTTCCATATTCCCGTCACGGCATCCGCTTCAATTGAGCGATCGTGGCGATCCAACGCCGTCGTTCCCCATGTTCGAGACGCAGGATTTCATCTAAGGACCAGTGAAAGTGAAAGGCGATCGTCGCTACCTCTTGGTACAGTTGTTCCAAGGGGTAGCCCAAAACTCCCCCAAAGCTATTCCCTCCACTTCAGACGGGTTAATTTGGGTATAAAACTCTCGTAAATAAATAAAATCTGTTAAAAACAGTTGTTCTAATAACTCCGGCGTCACCGATGAAAAGCCGCCTAGATGGGTAATCACCCGGGATAAGAGGGAGATGATTCCATAAGCCGGATTGTCTTGAGTTTGAGGGTCTTTGCTCACCCAAATTTCATCATGACCCGTCGCCCTTCGCATCACCCCTTGCCGATGCAAATTCCCCTCCCCATCCACCACTCCCACAGGAAGGGTAAATGTAAACTGGCTGTAAGGTATGGTTTCCCGATTCATGACATCACCTTAATCATGAGTAGGAGGGTCCTGGAAGGGCTGGGGGTGACAGGGGTTCTGAGTCTGGACCCCCCTGATTTTCGAGTTCGTTAATTTGACGATAAAAGGTTTGAAGATAATTCAAGTCTACGGCAAATAGATTTTCGATCGCCAAGGGAGTCACTTGTTCTAAAGCCCCTAAGCGGGTAATTACCCGAGATAAAATAATTACCGTCGCGTATGCCGGATTCGATTTAACCCGAGGGTCTCGCAGGGGAGCAATCTCGTCGATCGCCCGGGCTAAACGCATCACCCCTTGACGGTGCAAGTTGCCTTCACTATCGAGATACCCCTTGGGTAACGTAAACTCAAACTCGGTCTGAATCATCCTGACTAGGCCCTACTCTTACACCACCTTAACCCGTTTTAACTCTTCCACGGCCACTTCTAGTTCTTCTATTTCCAGGTCCCCGCTATTGACACTGACATCAGAAATAGAATAGCTCACCGGCCATGCCCGTTTAAACTCAAATCTCACCTGAGCCTGTGCTCCTTGATCATAGAGGGTTAAAGAGCCATCTCTGCGCTCTACGGACCAAGATCCGTCTTGCACCGCTTCCAACCAATTCCAAACCGTCATAGAAACCGTTAGACCGCGACGGAGGGTTAAATTGGTATAGCTGATATTGCCCGGAATTTTAGTCCGAATCATCCGCCCTCGGGATTTACCATCTTTGCCCCACATTTGGGGGGTGACTTCGCAGATTTCAATGATTTCCTGGCTCGTTTTAAACCCCTGACATTCCATAAAGTAGGCATCGATCGCATCGACACTATCTTTTAGGTGCAGTTCTAGGTAAAATCGCGAAGTAGCCAGTAATTCAGGAAATTCAGGCACGGTTTAATCTCCAGCAAACGAGTTGCATCGCGGTGAGCGGATGAGATGGGTGCATTGATTCGGGGCGATCGGCGATGGAGTCAGGAGGGGTCTTCCCCAGAAGAGGGAGGGTCAATCCCACTCCGTTGACTGTCCATCCCTCTTTCATGAAACGCGCTTAGGCCTTGCGTTCCACATACTCATAACAAAACGTAATCGTTTCTTTAAGGGACTGATTTCCCGCCGCATCTAACTCGGACATTTTATAAGTCATCGGCATCACCCCTTTAAAGGTCCAGCTTGCGGAGGCTGATCCATCTTGCTTGAACACCGTCAGAGTTGCCTGATCGGTTTTCCCTTTGGTTCCCGTGGCACCGCCTAAGTCCGGCGTTGAGTGGGAATCGTAAAACCACTTAGAAGCCGCTTTAGGGTCTTTACTAGAGGTGACAAATGTCACGGTGACATCACTCGATTCTACAGCAGAGGGTGCGGCTTGACGATTGACCTTACTTCCGGTTTTTACCCCAAATGCACCATCGGCATTGGTCACGGGAATTGACATTTTTACTCCCGAAACCGATTCCACCAATAGATCTTTGCCCAACCCATCGGCGGCAAATTCAAATCTAGCCTGAGAAAGTGGCTCCTTATCGACTGGCATTGTACTACTCCTTTGTTCTTTCCCTAATTACTTTCCCAAAACAAGGCGTCTATTTCTACACAACATTTTGGCTTGATTCTGCCAAAAGTTGGAAACCTACTGCTTCCGTTCGACGCTTTCTACATTCAGTTCAAATTTTTCTGTCAGAAATTGGTCGCCACTGACATTAAATTCACTAACTTCATAGCTGACCATCTGACAGCTTTTGAGGTTATAGGTTAGGACTTCTTTAGCATCGGGGTCAAAGATAGTAATCGCCGCATCGGAAAAGTTGTCGCTCCATTTCCCATCTCCTCCATAGGTGGCAGGCAAGCCTTTTTTAAAAATGTCGTAGAGGTCTGTGTTGCCATCTTGGAGGACTGCTTCAATGGTAATATTTTGGTTGTTATAGTACCCAGTTGAAACAGTTTGACGGGACATTTGAGCATTTTTCCCCGAGGCGATCGGGGATTTGTGTCCTGCGGTTTTGGCTTGGACATCAATGCCACTAATTTTAAGTATTGGAAATTCTTTTCCTCCGTAAGTAAATGAAAACCTATTCGAGGAAATTACAAACAGATCTGCCATTTTTTTACTCCTTAAACCTTGAAACTGAGTGGAAACAGGTTTTTGTCATTGGTCATTTGTCCTTTGTTTTTTGTCATTGGTCATTTGTCCTTTGTTTTTTGTCATTGGTCATTTGTCCTTTGTCATCAACGACTAATGACCAATGACTAATGACTAATGACCAATGACTAATGACCAATGACCAACTTATTGGCCCGGTGCCCATTGGCTGATGCGGAAGATCACGAATTCCGCTGGTCGCACGGGGGCGACGCCCACTTCAATGTACAAACGACCCATCATCATGGTGTCGGCGGTGTTGAGTTCGCCGTCGCACTTGACAAAGAAGGATTCTCCTGCAGTACCGCCCACCAATGCACCCTGACGCCAGAGACCTTCTAGGAAGCTGGAAACCGTGCGGGTGACTCGTCCCCAGAGGGTGGAATCGTTGGGTTCAAACACGACCCACTGAGTGCCGATTTCAATGGATTTCTCGATATAGCTCATCATCCGACGCACGGGAATATAACGCCACTGGATGTTATCGGGTTCGGCTAGGGTGCGTGCGCCCCAGATTTTAATGCCGCGATTGTAGTTGGAGAAGTTCCGGATACAGTTGATCCCCAGGGGGTTCAACAGTTCTTGTTCGCGGAAGTTGGTTTCGTAAGCTAGACCAATCACGCCCCGGGGAGTATCGTTGGCGGGGGCTTTGAACAGACCCCGAGTTTCATCGGTGCGACACCAGACGCCCATCATGTGACCGCAGGGGGGAATGGCGATGGGACGACCGCCGTTGCGGGGGTTGGCGACTTTGATCCAGGGATAGTAAAGGGCGGCAAACATGGACCGGCGATTAAATCCTTGGCGCAACCAGGTGGCTACATCTTGGGGTTTTTGTTGTTCGGGAGGAACGGCGCGGTTCTCATTTTTTCCGGGTTTGATGGGGGGTGGGTCAAGGACGACCATGCGGAACGGGGGACTGGGAGCAGAGTTTTCACACATACTCACCATCATTTCCATGACACCATGTACCTGGTCGATGTCCATGAGTCCTTCTTGGTAGACGCGCATCAGGTCGGGACAGGCAATCATGGCTACGTCGTCAATTTCAAAGATCCCTTGGACGCCGGTGCGATCGTCGCGTTTGCCTTGGAGTTCTCGTGGCAGGCGATCGGGGTCTTGAATGAAGGGGGGTGGAGGAGCAACTTCGTAGGTGCCATTGCCGGGGCGCTTGGAGAGGGGGGAGATGGCTCCTAGACCTTCGGGGATGCTGACATCGATCGCCTCTGATTCCTGCAATGCAGTGACGACATAGCTGCCTAACTCGGCCTCTACATCTTCTTTCATGGTCAGGTTATCGTAGGTCTCCAGTACCGTATCCCCTCGTTTGACGGTCACCTTGAAGAATTGACCATCATCAATAGGTGGCTCTGCATCTTCATCTTCTGGGGGCTTGGGCGTACTGCTTTCGACTTTGACCGTTACCCGTCCCGTTGCTGCGGGAAGTGCTGGCGCTTCGCCATCTGCTGTGTCCCCTGCTGCGCCTTTGAGGTTGAATAATAAGGCGGGACGACCGGAGGAGGTGAGCAATTTCGTGGCGGTTTTTTCCGGCGGTGGCGGTTCAGAACCGGGGAGTTTGGTGCCAATACTGCTGACCCAACAGCGACCTCCGCCATTTAAGAACCATCCGTAAACCGCAAAGGGGAGGTACGCATCGAAGTCGGTAAACCCATCAGAGCCAGGTTTGCCAAAATACTCTAGGTATTGATCCCAGGTGGTGACCATCATGGGTTGAAAGACTTCGGCATCACCACGGACATCTTCGGTAAAGCCGATAAAGCCAGGAACGCTGAGACTGACGCCTTCGATCGGGCGACTACCTCGGTCTACTTCTTCAACGTAGACGCCAGGAGCAAAATAATCCAAGGGCATGAGTGGTTGTTCTCCAATTAATAGATAGTTAGATCTACAATGGTTAGCAAATCTGAGTGCTGCGGGTCACTTCGAGCCTCCGCAACAACACGGTTAGTTCGCTAACGCCTTTTATTGAGACGAGGTAAAAACAATTTCCTTCATAGCGGGTTCAGTTTGGCTGGTGAACGGAACGGTTACAGTTAGATATAGTCCCGGACGTAGGGGGACACCTAATGCGATCCAAAGTGCTGCAATTTCACTCAGCCCATCCGCAGAAATCCTCATCGCTAAAGTTCCCTTACCTTGTAAGGCCGGAGCTAAACGTTTGGAGGGTAAACAATGGTAAGGGAGGAGGACTGTCAGGGCTTCTGACAAGAGATGCTGCTCCCCTAGGGCTGTACTATCCCAAGCTGTGATCAGAAACGAGACATCAACCCAAATGGTTGAGGGGTCTGTCTGGCTATGGGAGGTTTGCATTTGGGGGGTTTCCCGAACGTCGTAGCAGTAGAGGTTGAGCCTCGGAGCCTGATTGTTCGGCCCGGGATTTGGAGAATTGAAATCAATTTGCTCCATCTTGATCGCTGAGGTCCCGCCTACCAGGATTTCTGCTAGGGTCTGGGCAACAGCAGGAATCATAAACCTGGGTAATTAGGCAGCTACAGGTTATAGATTAATGAGATTGATGGACTCTGGTTATTAGACTTTGGTCGAAATTTTAAAATTTGTGTGGAATTTTAGGATTTCTCGGCATCTGAGGTTAAGGTAGGTTTGACTATCCTCCTGTCGGGGATTGAGACTATCCCCAAAGAGAACCGACTACAAAGAAGAGTAGGTATGGAACCGTTGAGTCTTGGAATGTTTTTGTCTCGCTCTGAAGTGCCTTCTACCTCCGCGATCGCGGAATTCTCCTTGGGAGAGACCAGACCCTTGACGAACCCCACTCCTTCGCGATCGCAATCCCTTGCGATTGAATCCGTTTGCCGCCAACAAATTCAGCAGATCATCGGCTATCTGCCTTTGGTCGGGGGTTGGATTGTTTACCCAGATTTTGAGCAGGGACAACTTCGACGTTGGGTGGGTGAAGCGAGGGGCGATCGCCCTGAATTTAATCAGGGGGAGTTATCTTACCTAAAGTCAGAGGTGTGGTTACCCCCAAAGTTGCCGGTTGCTCGTCTCTCTCAACTTAATGCCTATTATGTTTACCCCCTCCCTTCCTGGGATGATGGGGGTTCCTCTGCAAGTTTCCCTAAGATTCACTCAGATTCAAGTGGATTATCAGAACATCTCCCCCCTGAAATTGTTTCCCGTTGCCATTGCCACGGGGTGGCAGATCAGCTAGTAGAGGTTCAGAATTATCAGTTTTCTAAACTGCCTCCCATTCATTCCTATCTGTTGTTATGGACGGCTCAATCTTTGTCTCCCTTACAGATAGAATTTGTCGAACAACAGATGCCCATGCTACACTATTATCTCCAGGGTGTAGCCGCCTCGAAGCGGCAATCTGAAGAACTTGAATTTCTTCGGCAATCCCGCAATAAGGCAGAACATCAATTGCGGAATTCTCTGGCTCTCATTAGCCTTTATGCGGAAACTCTTTGCCTGGGATTACCAACAGGTCCGTTTCAAGAACAAGCTACAGTGATTCGAGAATCGGTGAGTGAACTCAGTGCTAATTTGACCCAATTACTCAGTTGTGGAAAACCCGCCGATCAATTGCTGAAACAGCGCCATGATTTATGCCAGATTGTCGAGGAAACCCTCAAATTTATGCAGCCCCGATTGCAGGAAAAAAATATTACGGTTGAGGCTTCTGACACTTCGGTGATGCTGCCTATAGATCGGTGGCAAATCAAACAGGTCTTTGAGAATCTCTTGAATAATGCGATCGCCTTTAGTCCCATCGGCAGCCAGATTACTTGCGAGTGGCGAGTTTTTTATAATGAGGTATTGGTCTCTCTGAGCGATCGCGGTCCGGGCCTTTCCCGAGAAGACCTGCAAGAGGCATTTACACCCTTTTATACCCGACGACCTGGGGGAACGGGGTTGGGGTTACCCATTGCCAAAAAAATTATCCTCGACCATCAGGGCAGCATTTGGGTCCAAAACCTTCCCGAAGGTGGGGCACTCTTTTCTTTTACTTTACCCCGTCATCCTCAATCGGATTAGCAATTTTAATCCGACAAAGGTTTTTAAGGTTTCGGTTCATTTAACCCAGGAAACCAGAGGATTTATTGTAGAATTTGTTTTTGCTGTCATTGTCGCCGGTTTTCAATCCATTGAAAATTCAGTTTATCATTTTTTGAATTCCTAGATTTGTCAACAGTTATTCCGTCGTTTTTAAGAGGTTACAGACAAAGCCATGATAGCACCTCAGTTAGTCTCTATTCTACTGGTCGATGACGATCCAATATTTCGTCAGGGATTAAAAACACTGCTCAATTTTTACAATAATAATGGTTTGTTTAGAATTGATGTGGTCGGGGAGGCTGCTTCAGTAGATCAAGCCTTACAGGTGACTTCCCAACAACATCCCGCTTTAATATTACTGGATTTAGAATTAGCTCAAACGGATGGAATAGAGGCATTGCTACGATTGCGAGAGCAGTCTTTTCCAGGGAAGGCGATCGTATTGTCCGCTCATCATGAAGATGAAGCAGTATTTAGGGCGATGCAAGCGGGGGCGCGGGGGTATGTGTTTAAAGAGTATGTGGCGAAACAACTCTGGGATGCTATTACTACAGTGATGAAGGATGAAGTCTATTTAGCCCCCGAGGTTGCTACAAGCTTTTTCCGCATCTTTCATTTTTATTCTGGGCATTCTTTGCAAGGGTGTAAAAACATCCGCTTAACCGATCGCGAACGGGAAGTTTTACAATGGTTAGTCCAAGGGGCTTCCAATGAAGAAATCGCTCGTCACCTTTACGTTACGGTTGCAACGGTTAAAGCTCACTTAACGGCTATTTTTGAAAAGCTGGGCGTCAGCAGTCGCACTCAGGCGATCGTCAAAGCATTAAAAGTCGGGTTAGTTGCCAGTTAATCTCCCCGGGAGTCATTCAGAAACCAAGCGGGTTTCTTGCCTCAATCTGGGTTAGATATTTTGTGAGAAAATCGGGTTTTTAAATACTTCCCGACCCCGGTTTATGGGGCATTTCCGGGCAGTTACCGCCTTTGACATACAATCCATCGCAACTCCATCGGGGGTTTCCCTTGGTTCTGTAAGGGAAATAAGGGAACTCCAAAAAATAAAATCCCCAAAAAACCCGCAGGCTGAAGCCTGGGGCTACACGGACAAAGCCCGCCTGCGCGGCGTCATACAGTCTTGTTAGGTGCTTAACCATCGGGATTTGGATGATTTATTTGTTGGAAC
>NZ_JAMXOT010000411.1 GCF_024220515.1 Oscillatoria sp. HE19RPO | reverse complement strand
GCAATGCGCAGGCCCTCCGGAGGGCCTGCGCATTGCGCCCCTACAGATACCTTCCTTTCAGTTAAACGGTTGGAGGATTTATATTTTGCAATTCCCTGATCTCTTTTCTCTCATGTTTCTCTAATGGTCCTCTCCAGATCGTTTGGGGAGGGTCGGGTCCATCAGTAACTCGACCCTCCCGAGGGACCCTCTGATTGTCGTTCTCGGGTTCCCCTCCTGTCCAAAGGGTCCCTACATGGCTCGGGATTGGCGACGATCGCCGGATCAACCCCTGAGGCGATCGCCTCTCCCCTGACTCACTGCTGCTGTAGAGTTTCAGTCTCTCCCACTCCCTATTCCCTATTCCCTACTCTAGGGTCGCTGTCGTTAAAGTCGTTAAATTAGTGTCAGAGTATCCGTATTATCCAAGGCTAAAAAATCAGATCCACTGCGGATATTCTGATTAACACTGGATTCCACAGTCTCCTCTGTAGGCGTGCTAAACAAATCCGCCAACCCTGTCTCAAATAGATTATTAGTTGCTGTAAAATTCTCATTTGTCGAAGTCGTATCATCTTCCACTGGCGGACGTTCGATAGAAATCGGTTGTCCAGAACTATCCACAAAATCAGCCCCAGTGAAACTAGAAGCAGAGACACCCGATACCAGAGCAATAATCCGTTGCGTATCTCTAAGCAAAATCGCCGTACTAGAGGTGAGACTATTGTCTGGACCAACGTTCGTAATATTTTGAAAGTCCAGATTCCCGAATTCTAAACCCTCTCCTAATGCTAAGAAATCCTCTTGAGGGTTATAGTCAGTAATCAGATCTACCCCAGCATTTAACTGCAACACAAAATAGTCAGACCCGGTGCTACCCGTCAAAGTATCCGCACCTAAATCCCCGAATAGCCAATCACTTCCTGCACCTCCAAAAAGGCTGTCATCCCCCCGTCCACCATAGAGGGTATCTTCACCGTCTCCCCCCTCTAAGGTATCGTTACCGATGTTTCCATTTAAGATATCATTTCCTAAATCCCCAAATAGCAGGTCATTTCCGTCTTCTCCAAACAACTGATCATCATCCCGTCCGCCATAGAGGGTATCGTCTCCCTCTCCCCCGAGGAGCAGATCGTCGCCTTTATTGCCAAATAACACATCATCACCCGTTTCTCCAAAGAGGGTATCATCCCCATTTTCCCCAAGGAGAGTGTCGTTATCAACCCCACCCTGGACAATATCATTTCCGTCTCCCCCGTAGAGGATATCCCGTCCCGCCTCGCCTAATAGCAGATCGTTTCCCGATTCCCCAAATAGGGTGTCATTGTCTAAGTTCCCAAACAGGGTATCATTCCCACTGCCGCCATAAACGATGTCATTTCCTTGACCCCCAAACAGGTAGTCATCTCCTTCTCGGCCATTGATGAGGTCAGCCCCCTGGTTGCCGTTGATGGTATTATTTCCTGAGCTTCCGTCGATTGTATCTTCACCTTTTAAGCCCAGAATTGAATCGGATTCAACGGTTCCCAAGATGAGATCAGCTTGCTCTGTGCCAATTATATTAGCCATATTCGATTACGGGTTTCCTGAATTTACAACAGAATAAAACAGACTCAATTATTTTAGCAGTTTTAAGGATTGCGCCCGGTAGCCCAGTCTCCCAAAAATTCCCGAATATTTACATTTGGACAAGCGCCTTCGGTCTATTATTGGTTGACCCGATCGCTGTGAACCTGGGGATGGTGTCGATTCATGAACTCTTGGCCTAAAATCTCTCACAAATCTCTCCTTTAAAGGGGAGGAACTTTTCCTCACTCATCTGTTTTAACGGGTCTGATCTCTCCAGTTTTTTGATAAAATCTTAAACGCTTAGGACTCAGATGAGTCGGTAATCCCCGAGTGCAAAACCTGATGAGTCAATCTATCTTTTGCTCTGATTCTCTGAGGATCGATTAGGATCCTTGCTAAGTCGATATTTCTTTAACAATTATTCTGGTTTGAGGCACTGATTTATGAGTTCTGCACCGATCTCTCTCCCGGTGAATGGTAGCCCGATTAAGTTTGGGACCGATGGTTGGCGGGGTGTGATTGCCGCTGATTTTACCTTTGCGCGGGTGGTCCGGGTGGCAGCGATCGCCGCCCAGGTTTTAGAGGAAGTTTACGGACCCTCCACGGGAAGCCGGACCATTATCGTCGGGTTCGATCGCCGTTTTATGGCGGAAACCTTTGCCCAAGCAGCGGCTGAGTCGATCCAATCCGTCGGATTTGATGTGATGCTATCGGAAACCTACGCCCCAACCCCCGCCTTTAGTTGGTTAGCCAACCAACGCAAGGCCCTCGGCGCAATTGTCTTAACCGCTTCCCATAATCCCGCCGCCTACCTCGGCTTAAAAGTCAAGGGCGCATTTGGAGGTTCAGTCCCTCCGGAAGTCACCCAACGAATTGAAGCGCAACTGGCCAAGGAAAACCCTCTAGGGTCTGCTTCCCCTTCCCCCGGAAAATTAGAGAAGTTCAATATCTGGCCGAGTTACTGCGAAATGCTGCGCTCAATGGTGGATATTGCCCGAATTAAAGAGGCAGTCGCCCAAGGTCAACTCACGGTATTTGTAGATGCCATGCATGGCGCGGGAGCCACGGGATTGGGTAAAATCCTAGAGGTCCCGGTGCAGGAAATCAACAGCGATCGCGACCCCCTCTTTGATGGCGGTGCCCCAGAACCCCTGCCGCGCTACCTCTCCTCCCTGTTCCGCCAGATGCGAACCCACCGGCGATCGGTCAACCCCGGTTTATCGGTCGGATTTGTCTTCGATGGCGATGCCGATCGCATTGCTGCCGTTGATGGCGATGGCACCTTCCTCAGTTCCCAAATCTTGATCCCCGTTTTAATCGAACATCTGGCGAAACGGCGCGGATTTATGGGGGCCATCATCAAAACCGTCAGTGGTTCCGACCTGATTCCCCGGGTGGCCAAATTGTACGACAGGCCCCTGATGGAAACCCCGATCGGTTTCAAATATATCGCCGATCGGATGCTAGAAAATCGCGTCCTGATTGGCGGCGAAGAGTCTGGCGGCATTGGATATGGCACCCATGTCCCGGAACGGGATGCCTTGCTCTCCTCCCTGTACCTCCTAGAGGCGATCGTTCACTCTGGCTTAGAATTAGGAACCCTCTATCGTCGCGCTCAGGAGCAAGCTGACTATCACTTCAGCTATGACCGCATTGATTTACCCTTGAGCAGTATGGCCGTGGCCGATCGCCTGCGAGAACAACTCAAAACCACCACCTTGACGGAAATCGCCGGTCAATCGGTGGTGGATTGTCTAACCATTGATGGCTACAAATTCCGCTTAAGCGATGGTAGTTGGTTGCTGATTCGGTTTAGCGGTACTGAGCCGGTTTTGCGACTCTATTGCGAAGCACCCACCCTGGCCCAAGTCCGTGATACCTTAGCTTGGGCCAAACAATGGGCCGAGGGAGTTTAGCTTACAAGAGTAGGTCTTTTAGGTTCAGGGGGATTTGTCTCGCATTTCCGGTCCCCTCCCCTTGGCAAGGGGAGGGTTAGGGTGGGGTCCTCCCTCGGAACCGTCAACCCCCAATTGCTGAAACCGTTGCTACTACATCCTTCGTTTTGACTATGACTTTAGAATCACAACCTGAAACGCAAAAAATCTTGGTGGTTGCCACGAGCAATCCCGGTAAGCTGGAAGAAATGGAGGCCTATTTGGGAGACTTGGGCTGGAAATTGCAGCTCAAACCCCCGGAAATTGACGTGGAGGAGACCGGCGAGACCTTTATGGAGAATGCAATCCTCAAGGCCTCGGAGGTAGCGATCGCCACGGGACAATGGGCGATCGCCGATGATTCGGGGTTGGCTGTGGATGCTCTCGATGGCAGTCCTGGAATTTTTTCCGCGCGCTATGGTGCAACAGACCCCGAGCGGATTGATCGGCTGCTGTTTGAGTTAGGCAGTGAACTAAATCGAGAGGCGCAGTTTGTCTGTGCAGTGGCGATCGCCCGTCCCGATGGTTCGATTGCCTTACAAGCTGAAGGGATTTGTCCGGGCCGGATCCTCCACCGTCCCCGGGGAAATAACGGGTTTGGTTACGACCCCATTTTTTACCACACCGAACAGCGTCAGTCCTTTGCGGAAATGGACCCTGAGACTAAAAAACGGCTGAGTCATCGCGGTTTGGCCTTTAAGATTCTCCTGCCTGAGTTGGCTACCTTAGATTTTTCATAAAAAATCCCCCTCCAACTGAACTTGGGGGGAGATTTGAGGAGAACGGAGAATTGAGTCTCAAGTCTGGAGTCTTAATTCTTTCTCAAGGTTCTAAGGGAGTCCAAAAAAATAAATTATCCAAGTTCTGCGGTGAAAAACTTGACTCTTCAGCCTGCGTAGGCAGGCTTTGTCCGTATAGCCCCACCCTTGAGGGTGTGGGTTTTGGGTATTTTATTTTTTGGAGTTCCCTA
>NZ_JAMXOT010000410.1 GCF_024220515.1 Oscillatoria sp. HE19RPO | reverse complement strand
GGTTCAACGTCACGACTTCAGTCCTTTTCCCCAGTTTGTAGTAACGACTTCAGTCGTTACCGCGTTACTTGGCGGACGCCAAGTAACGCACCCATCTTCGGATTCTCCAGTTCCGAAACAGGCGCTTAAGCCCCTGATGGTGCGTGTCACGGCTTTAGCGAAGAAACGACTGAAGTCGTTACTACAAACTAAGAGAACGACTGAAGTCGTTACTACAAACTAAGAGTACGACTGAAGTCGTTACTACAAACTTTCTCCCCCATCCTCCCCATCCTCCCCATCTCCCCCATCCTCCCCATCCTCCCCATCTCCCCCATCCTCCCCATCCCCCCATCTCCCTTATGCCAATTTCAACGCACTAACCGGGACCTCCTCCCAGGAGTCTACAGTTCGCATTTTGACAGTCCAACCTCTGGTTTTTTGTTCGTCGGAGAGGTTGTTTAGAAACGAGTCGTGACAGGATTGTGCTTGGGTTTCATCGCAACAGGCAATGCAAGCATAAACCAGTCCCGATGGATCGACTTGTTCGTTTACCCAAATAGTCATGATAAAATCCTTTTGTTCTGGATGAGATTGATGTCTTATTCTTACCGCTTAATGGACTAACAAGGCAAGAAACGAGCATAGTTTTTATCAATGCTTGCCATTATGAAGGTCCAAAAATTTGGGGTAATTGAGAAAATTTATCGCCCGGAGTTGTCCCTGGATGATTTTGGGGGAATAGCTGAAAAGGAGGCCAGTCGCCTCCTTCAACCTGGGGTTAAGATGCGGTTTGTTCGAGGAGGTCCTGGGCTTGTTTTCGATAGGCGACTGCATGAGGGTCGCTGGGATTGATTTCGATCGCCCGATCAAAGGAGGCGATCGCCTCTAAAAATCGTTGGCTGCTCATCAAGGTTAACCCTCGATTCACCCAGGCTTCAAAATTATTGGGTTGCAGAGAAATCACCCGATCGAAGGAAGCGATCGCCTCTTCAGGTTGGCTATTTGCGGCCAAAGCTAATCCCCGATTAAACCAAGCTTCAGCCCGATCGCTTTGCAATTCGATGGATCGATCGTAACTGGTCACCGCATCTTCATAGCGGGTTAATTTGAATAACGCATTTCCCCGACTATTCCAGGCTTCGCCAAAATCGGGCTTGAGTTGAATCGCCTGTTCAAAACAGCGAACTGCCTCTTGATGCTGTTCCAAATGCATTAAATCTACCCCCCGATTTTGCCATGCTACGACCAAATCCGGCTGAAGTTGCAGGGCTTTTTCATAAGCATCGATCGCCTCAGCAGGACGATTTAATAAGGAGAGAGTAAAGCCGCGATTAAACCATAAACTGGCATTTTCACTTTGCAGGGCCAAGGCGCGATCGAACACTTCTAAGGCTTCGGCATATTGTTGAGAATAAAACAGCACCGCCCCCAAATTACTCCAGCCTTCCAAATAATCGGGTTTGAGTTTCACCGCTTCGCGATAGGCGGCGATCGCCCCTGTCCAATCTCCCGCATTCAGTTTGGTATTTCCTTCCCCAAACCACCCTTGAGCATCTTGGGGCGGAGTGGGGGCCGTTGGTGGGGGTGGAGGCGCAGGCATTTGGCGCTGCATTAATCCGGTCCCGATGTTCAGGGCCACTTGACTGAATTCTCCACAGCCTAGGCGTCCCAACTGGACGAGACGCACCCCCCATTCCGGGTTGGGATTTTCCTGCGCTTGGAGGCGATCGCCAAAGCGTCGCAACCAATCCGCCCACAAGTGCAGGTCCCCACGCCAACTGAGCGCCCCTAAAAACTCTTGGACGCGATCGCGGTCCCAACCCAGACGCAACCCTTCCACAATCTGGGTAAAGAGCAATTCATAATCCTGATCTTCCAGCGGCGGCAGTGACGAAGCCGATCCTTCGGGTTCTTGGAGTTCCGGACTGCTGCGTTCTTCTCCCAATAACCCTCTCAGGCTTTGCCAAATTTCCCTGACCATCTTCGCGCTAACCTCCCGTCGTATTTCTCTTTCCTATTTTATGGTGTTCAGAAGCTTCCGGATCTCAAAGGGCCTAGTATTCCCTCGTCTTGCTCTCTCCATCCCCGATGGTCCCCGCCACATCACGATGGCAGAATCCACCGTTATTTCCCCCTTGTTCTGTAACGGATTGAGCCATTTCACCCGATTTTGTCCCCTCTGCGGTTCACACAGTCGAGTCTTGCCGTGAAAGCAATCCCGGGCTAACTGTCGTTGTTCTTACAATGCAACGTTACAATAAATCCATCCTTTCGGTAGAAGAAGGATTACCCTAAAATAGAATAGTTTAGGAATATGAAAAACCAAAAGCGGACCCATAATTTTCTCTAACGAAAGACTGGATCCGGATTTTTTAAGCTTAATTTTTGGGCTTTATCTGGCCCTTAAAATCCTTCCTCTTTATCAATTTCTGCTTTTTATTTATGATAAAAAATCGTGATTATTGTTCCTACGCGCCACAATTAACCCCCTTAGATACCCGCGTTTCTATATCATTACCCCAGATGGAATTTCCACGCTTGCCGAGACACTGTTGCGTTCCTCAAGAAGCATCGCGATCGCCTCAACTGCCGAGACTGAATACATTCTAAACCCGATCAATTTCAGCTTTGGATCACCCCTCATTTAACCTCTGAAGGACGTTATGAGTAGAACCCCTGAACATCGAGAAGAATTTCCCTGTGCTGAATCCAGCCATCGGTTTTCCAAGTCTAACTTTCTTCCCAAACTGATGGTGGGTCAGGCTAATTTACGAGAGTTTGGCCAAAAAGTTTCGGTTAGGGAACTCCAAAAAATAAAATACCCAAAAAACCCGCAGGCTTAAGCCTGGGGCTACACGGACAAAGCCCGCCTGCGCGGGCTAATACAGTTAGGTGCTTAACCATCGGGATTTGGAGGATTTATTTGTTGGAACACC
>NZ_JAMXOT010000057.1 GCF_024220515.1 Oscillatoria sp. HE19RPO | reverse complement strand
GCAAGCATTGCGCCCCTACACATACCTTCCTTTCATCAGTTGAACGGTTGGATGATTTATATTTTGCAATCCCCTAGGAGAGGGCCGGGGAGAGGTCTCTTTTGATTCTTGAGATGCTCCCACTCCTTCTGAAAATTTTTGATTCAGTTATTGGGCGCAGATTTTTCCAGAACTCAGGCGGATTAAACTGATTATTTAATCCATTTACCTCGGTTCTATCCGCCCCATTTAAAACTTTTATATCCAAAAGAACAATAGACAAACGAAAGGACGCACCGCAGTGCGTCCCTACAAAGTTTATGGGGTTATGGTCTGGCATTGCAATTACAAGCTGGGGGTAACACCCGTTTGAGCTTGGCTGGGCATTTCTCCCCCGGCAGTGTAGCCCATTCCGCCAGCAATTTCTCGTAAAATCGAAATTTGCTCCTCGAATTCTGCCTTTTCTATTTGAGACAGCAGGCTATCGGTTTGGGGGTTGGATTGGTAATCGGACGGCATATCTACAATGCGATCGCCCATTGCTACTGCCCAGGCATACCAGACGACTAATTGATTATTAGCGGATAACGCTCCATAAGCATGGGAATACACCGTATCTTTGCGCTCCACAATATCCCGCATGATCTGAAGCTGCTCATCTTCTGAGAGCTTGTAATAGTCATCCATTAGCATCGGTGCAATATTGGGTTCGGCTGCCCCGGGTGCGGCTGGAGTAATGGAATCTCCCATTTTTTCGTAAATCCAATAAAGTAAAGCCAATTTGTCATCGGTACTCAATTTTTCAAAATCATTAACCAGGTTTTGAGTTCCTTGGGAACGAATTTGGCTTTTTCCTGTCAGGTTGGAAGTAGTCATAAAAGAAATATTCTCTTTCTATCTATCAAGTTGTCACACACTTATTGTTACAAAACTTTAGGTTTAGTGTCAATCTATCTTTTGATGAACCCCAGTTTTGTCAATTCAATATTTTTATATCTATAGACAGATTTTTTAGGGATTATTTCTCTCGATTTTCGCCAAATTTAAGTCGAAAAACTTATTTCATCTATCCCGAGACAGAATCCCGGTGGATAATTTTTCCCTAAATTATTTCATTGGATAGAAAAACTAGAACCGATCGCCCGGGTTTGCTTCCCAGCATTGCTGGCCCCCGATTAGCCGGGGTGCTGAAACCCAAAGTCGCCCCCACAGACGATTATTTCTTTTCATGGAGAAAATTACCCGGGTTCGCAAGGGTGGGAAATTCCTGGAAATAATTCGAGATTGAGTGCGATCGTCAGACGTCCAAAAAGTTCGGACCCAGATTTTAGGCCCTCGGAAATTCCCGAAATTGCGTAGAACTAGAGGTAGCAACAGTTTTTTCTACGTTTAGCCCACTATCAAACGCTCCAAATTCAATGCAAATCAAAGAAAGATCCATGATAGCAATGCCATACCTTAAGTAAAATCCGATAAAATCCGTCTAAAGAGCGAGAACATCAAAAGCGTTAGGGTGAGACAATTTCCTTACCACCCAAACTGCTTCTGTGAGCCAAGTCCAATTTTTATAGATAAATGAGCGATCCCTCCTTGCTTCAAAACCCAAAAACAGACCGCATCCTAGTTGTCGATGACTCTCCTGATAATGTCTTGCTCGTCAAGACGATTTTGGAAGAAGAGGGATATGACATCACTCAGGCGGATAGCGGCTATGCCGCTTTAGCACAAATTGACCAATCACCGCCAGACTTGGTATTGCTGGATATTATGATGCCGGGAATGGATGGCTATGAAGTCACCCGACGGATTCGCGGCAACAAAAAGCTGCCCTTTATCCCCATTTTACTAATCACTGCTCACGATCAACCCAGTGTGGTTGAGGGACTGGATCTCGGGGCCGATGATTTTATCCGCAAACCTGTGGAACTCGATGAACTCTTAGCGCGGGTGCGGAGTTTGTTGCGCCTCAAGCATAGTGTAGATGAACGGGATGAAATTGCCCGTCAGCGCGAGGATTTCGTATCACGGCTCACCCATGATTTGCGAACTCCGTTAGTCGCAGCGGATCGAATGTTGACCCTACTCAAACAAGAAGCCCTTGGACCGATCACCCCTCAGATGGAAGAAGTCTTCACCACGATGGTGCGGAGTAACCAAAATCTGTTGAAGATGGTGAATACGTTGCTGGAGGTGTATCGTTACGAAGCGGATCGCAAAAATCTGAATTTCTCGTTGGTTGATATGCCACAACTGATTCAGGAAATTATTGAGGAACTGGTGCCGATGGCCCAGGAAAAAGAAACCGAAATCAAAATTAAGTATGGCACGGCGGTGAATGGAGCCGGGAAAACTTCGGGGTTTGTCCGGGGCGATCGCCTAGAACTGCGTCGCCTTGTGACTAATTTAGTGGGGAATGCGATCAAGTTTACCGAGAATGGGATAATCGAGATTCGCATCACTGAAGAGGTCGCTCAGAAAAATGCAGGGGGTCCCAACTGGATTGCGATCGCGGTGGCTGATAACGGCGCTGGAATTAGTGAGGCGGATCAAAGCTTATTATTTGAAAGATTTCTTCCGGGTAAGCACAAGCGATCGGGTAGCGGTTTGGGGCTGCACTTGTGTAAAAGAATTACAGAAGCCCATAATGGAACGATTGATGTCCAGTCAGTCCTAGGGGAAGGCAGCGTCTTTAGCGTGCGCTTACCCGCTTGGAAAAATTGATCCATTCAGGCAGGGGTTATTCTCGCTTAAGCATCAGCTTAGGGTGTCAAATTTCAGGGCAAATTCCAGGGCCAATTTCAGAGCCAATTCAAGGGGGATAATTGCTGTTATCTGACATCCCTTATCGAAAGAATATTCGAGACGAAGAAAGAAGGGGACAGTGGCGCTCGATCCTGACTGCTATCCCTAGTGGAAAGGGGGGAAATGTTCCGGCATCACCCCCTAGAATCCGGTGTGAAAGGGGTATGGAAAGTACCCGGTGTCTACAAAAGCTGCTATAACGGTTGCAGATGTGTTTTGACTCCACCTTAACGACACCACTATGGAAACTTTTGCCTATCTTCAATTATTCCTCGTCTATGATGCCCCTCCCGCTTCCGGAGAACCTCTGGTTCCAGGGTTGAGAAAATTTTTTGCAGAATTCAAAGGGAAAAATTTCTCTAGTGCGGGGTTGATTCGCTGGTTTTCGATCGCCGTTACTGTCGCACTCCTGAGCATGGCAACCCAGGTTTTGGCCTACCAACGCGGGGAAGAGAGTGAAGCGGTGCGAGCGATCCAAGTGCGCTTACAACAGTTAGGCTATTTCAATGTTGATCCGACAGGTTTTTATGGTGAGCTAACTGAGCAAGCGGTGAACCGTTTTCAGCGCGATAATAGCCTGCCGGTGACGGGAAGAGTTGATCCGGAGACGTTGACGGCGATCGAGCGATTATTACGACCCGCTCCCAGTTTTGGTCAGGTGACCCAGGTGGGAACGACCAATCAAGTGCTGGGTTTTGGAGACTCGGGTTTACAGGTGAGCGCCCTCCAGGACCAGTTAAGACAGTTAGGGTATTTGAATCGTGCCGCTACGGGTCAGTTTGATTTTGAGACACAACAGGCCGTTTTACGCTTCCAACAGGCGTTTTATCTTGAGCAGACTGCACAGGTGGGACCGACTACGCGGGGGGTCTTAGACCGACAATTAGGGTTAATTTCGGCTGCTCCATCCTGGCAACCCGTAACCCCAGTCGCCACCGCCAACGGGACGGGAAATTTGAAACTGGGCGATAGCGGCATTGCCGTGAAATCTCTTCAAGAACGGTTAATTGCAGCAGGCTATGCGATCGGGACTGCCGATGGCATCTTTGGCCCCCGCACGGAAGAAGCCCTCAAACAGTTTCAATCCGTTTTTAGTTTAGTGCCCACTGGGGTTGCCAATGCGGAAACTCGCCAAGCTTTGGATCGCAAGTTTTATGTAGTTGTCATTCCTAAACGCAGTAATTTTACTCTCAGCGCCGTTCGGGAAATTTTTCCCTATGCGTTTGAAGCTGAGAACCGATTGGGGACTTACATTCATGTTAGTTCCGATCTGCGCCGGGAAGTGGCTGAAAACCGAGCGAAACTTTTAAAACAACGGGGACTAATCGATACTCGCGTGGCTTATTTCTAGTTAGCAGTCTTGGGGGTAGACGGGTGAAGTTCTGCCCCTAAATTGGCAATAATGCACGCTGACAGGTGGGACAAACGGCATGGATGGTCAGTTGACAATCGAGGAGGTGGTATCCTTCTTTGGTGGTGGTTTTAATCCCAACTTTTAAGATAGAGTCGCTTTTAAATTCAATGGTTTTGTTACATCTGACACAAATTAAATGGTGATGATGGTGAGGATAGGGTTGATTAATTTCGTAATGTTTGTGACCTTCTGCTAATTCTAATTCGCGTAAAATTCCCATCCTCGCCATTAATTTAACGGTGCGATAGATGGTCGATAAACTGATTGCCTCTCCTTCCTCTTGCAAAAGTTCGTAGAGGTCTTCAGCACTCAGATGCTCACCTTTCGGAAGGTTTTGAAACACTTGTAAAATCGTTTCTCGTTGCGGGGTTAAGCGCCAACCCCGTTCGTTTAATTCAGCTTTAAGCGAGGACGCTGTGTAGAAAGACATAGCTATCTTCTTCTCTTCTCAAGAAACCCTCTTTATTGAGAAGGATACACAATTTATTGAGAATTTGCAACAAAGTGTGCTTATTGACAATTATTAGCACCAACTCAATCGGCGAGTCTAGAATTGCTAAACGTCATAAGGGGTAAGCATTCTGGAGTTGTTAAACTGGAGAGGAGGAATCAGGAGCCATTGTAGATGACCGGGGTTGCTTGTTGGGAAACCGGGTACAAAGTCCCCACTCTGAGCGCAGTCTAGGAATTTTTCGCGGTCATAATTTTAAGTTTTGTAACAATTTGCAACCGGCCACAACTTTCCCATGCTGACCGGGTACTCCCCCGCGCAAAAATCGCCTTCCCGACTGGTGAAAGGCGATCGCAATATTAAGCAGTAGATAGTCCCCCTTGTGATAGCAGTCACGGGGGAGTAAGTTGTTTGAGTATTCCACCAACCACCCTGACCGATGAGGCGATCGCGCCATTGCCTGATTTGGAGTCCAAAAACTCCCCTGAAGCGATGGGCGTTTCCCTCTAACTCAACAATTCCAGATAATCTCGGACGCGGTTGCGTCGCTTCGGCTGCCGCAACTTTTGCAGGGCCTTGGACTCAATTTGACGGACTCGTTCCCGAGACAGGTCCAGAGCACGACCAATTTCTGCTAAGGAGTAGGGATGTCCATCCGTCAATCCAAACCGCATTCCAATCACATCCCGTTCTCGACTGGTTAAATCGGCCAGGAGGTTATGCAATTCTCGATGCAAGGCTTCTTGCATCAACTTTTCTTCCGGAGAGATATCATCGGTTTCGAGTAAATCTCCCAGTTCCGTATCTTTTTCCTTGCCCACCTTGGTTTCCAAGGACACAGACCGAGGAACTCGCAATAACACTTCCCGGACTTGTGCCGGAGTCATTTCTAATTCCTTGGCAACATCTTCGATGCTGGCAGTCCGGCCTTTTTCTTGGGAGAGCTTGCGCTGGGCCTTTTTAATTTTATTAAGCTTTTCGGTAATGTGAACCGGCAAGCGAATGGTGCGACTTTGGGTGGCGATCGCCCGGGTAATCCCCTGACGAATCCACCAGTATGCATACGTGCTAAATCGATACCCCTTGGTCGGATCGAACTTATCCACCGCCCTTTCTAAACCCAGGGTCCCTTCTTGGACTAAATCCAAGAGCTCTAACCCTCGGTTTTGATACTTCTTGGCGACAGAAACCACGAGACGGAGGTTGGCCTCAATCATGTGTTCCTTTGCGCCAATTCCTTCCGCTTGGGTGCGGTCCAGTTCCTCCACCGTCATCGAGGCTAGGGCCGCCCATTGACGTTTCCCAGCCGCCAAAATCGGCTTGAGGTCAGTGACTTGCTCTCCCGCTTCCGCAGCCCATCGCTCTAAGGAAGGTCGATGTCCTAAGAGGGAGGCGAGGCGATCGCGGGTGTCCACCAGGTGAACATACCGTTGCAGTTCTGGATTTTCCTCAGTAGCTGCCGCATCACGCATCTCTTTGATCTGCATATAGCGCTGCACTTTCTGGGCTTCCACAACCTCTTCTTCTCGCCCCAGCAACCGCACGCGCCCAATTTCCTGGAGGTACAACCGAACCAGATCGGTGGTGCGACGAGTGGGGGCCTGAGAGATTTCAACGGTGTCCGGTTCCTCCATTTCCAGCTCGACGGCAACGGAATCGGAGGTCACCTCTAAGTCATTGTCCTCGGGAGCATCAGAATCGAAGTCGGAGGGCAATAATGGATTGTCGTCTTCTGTATTAGGGTAAAGAGAAATTCCTGGCATGGTGATCTTCTCAGCGTCTCCAGGTGATCGGTGGTTTGCGGTTCTTAACTGCTTTGTTATCAATATTCCCTCTATATTAGACTTCCTGTCACATCTGAGCGTTCCGTTACATAACGTTACTATCAGTTATAAGGTGAGTTACTTAAGGGATTTAGCGGGTTCATTAGATGAACAGGGCTGCCCCTGTTCAGTGAATTCGCCGTTTCTGAATTCGCAATATTTTACATCAAACAGGAGGGTTCTTTGAACAAACAGGAAAATTCCTGTCCCTGAACCCTACTTGCAAGTATAGAAAGTATTACCTCAACTTGAGGTGACTTCTATCAGCCCCTTCATTAATTTTCATCACCGATCGCCCCGGTTCCGGATCACGGGGGGCTAGAATTGAGATCACAAAAGAGCCGGTTAAGTTTCCGGTTGCTAGGAGATCGGACATTACTCGGGCTTGATATCACGCAGCATCAAGGCTTCCACCGCATCTTTGGGGGTAATTTGGCCGGAGAGTAACTGATGCACCTGATAAGAAATTGGAACGGAAATCTCTAAAGTTTTAGCCCTTTGAATTAACACTTGGGTCGTGTTAACCCCTTCGGCAGTCCCTTCTAACTCTGGGAGAATCTCAGCCAGGGTCTTGCCTTGTGCCAGTTGATAGCCGACTTGATAATTGCGACTGAGGGGGCTATTACAGGTTGCCAATAAATCACCAAGTCCTGACAATCCGTAAAAGGTTTCCATTTGCGCGCCCCAATGGGTGCCAATGCGAATGATTTCAGTCAGTCCTCGGGTGAGTAAAGCGGCTTTAGCATTGGTCCCTAGTTGGAGTCCATCGCAGACCCCCGAGGCGATCGCCATGACATTTTTGAGGGTCCCCCCCAGTTCTACCCCCAGAGGGTCCGAATTGGTATAAACCCGAAAGTTACTCGAAGAAAACACCTCTTGGACCAAACTGGCGGCAGTTTCATCGTGACTCGCCACCACCGTTGCTGCCGGTAATCCCTGTTGAATTTCCTTGGAGAGATTCGGTCCAGCTAATACCACCACGGGGCGATCGCTAAATGCCCGTTGCCAGAGTTGCGCCGCCGTACAGGTCGTTTGGGGGTCTAATCCTTTGGTTGCCGTTACGATAATGGTATCTGTGGGAAGGCCAATAGCTTTAACTTGGGACAAAACCGAGGCCACTCCTTTCATGGATACCGCAGACAGGAGAATATTCGCCCCAGTGACAATCTCCTCTAAGCTGCGATCGCCACTGCGAGACCAATATTCCACCCGATGACCATTTTGGGCCACTAACTGTCCCAAAGTCCGCCCCCAAACCCCAGCCCCCACAATTCCGAGGGTCTGAGGTTTTGTAGCAGGGAAAGTCGGCGTATTATCCATCAGTTTTCCTCAATCCTTCCTGAATCCTTCCTGAATCCTTCCTGAATCCTTCCTCTACACCGTTTGGGGGTTGCGGCTATTCACCCGAGGATACCGTTCCATC
The DNA here is from genome assembly GCF_024220515.1 of Oscillatoria sp. HE19RPO. Lineage (GTDB taxonomy): Bacteria > Cyanobacteriota > Cyanobacteriia > Cyanobacteriales > Laspinemataceae > Laspinema. The sequence continues at coordinate 23,912 of NZ_JAMXOT010000057.1, read as the reverse complement.
AAAGCGCGGACTTGCTCGGCATGATAGGAACTGCGGGTCAAGGGAGAGGCCACAATTTGTAAAAAGCCCCAGGACTCCCCAAGCTGCTGCCATGCGGTAAATTGCTCTGGGGTCACCCAATTCACCACTGGCAGATGTTTCGGGGTCGGTTGCATATATTGTCCCAGGGTTAAAATGTCGCACTCCACCGCGCGTAAATCTTGCAGCACCTGTTGAATTTCCTCATCGGTTTCCCCGAGTCCGAGCATGATGCCGGATTTGGTGTACAGTCCCGGTGCCAGTTGGCGCGATCGCCGCAATAATTCTAAACTGCGCTCATAGTTACCTTGGGGACGCACTCGACGATACAGGCGCGGCACGGTTTCGGTATTGTGATTAAGCACTTCCGGTTCGGCCTGTAAAATCACCTCTAAGGCTTGCCAATTCCCACAGAGGTCAGGGATTAACACTTCGATGGTAGTGCCGGGGGAAGCGGCCCGAACTTCCTCAATACAGCGCCGGAATTGGTTGGCTCCCCCGTCGGGTAAATCATCCCGATTCACCGAGGTAATGACCACATGATTCAGCCGCATTCGCCGGACTGCCTCTGCTAACCGAATAGGTTCTGTGGGGTCTAGGGCCTGGGGTTTTTTCTCAAAATCAATATCGCAGTAGGGACAGGCACGGGTACAGGCTGGCCCCATAATCAGAAAAGTGGCCGTTCCGTTGTGGAAGCACTCTCCGATATTGGGACAGGATGCCTCTTCACAGACGGTATTGAGGGCTAAATCCCGCAATATTTCTTTAACGTTGCCGACGCGCTCCCATTGCGGGGCTTTGACCCGCAGCCAATCTGGTTTTACACTCACGCTTACGCCCTAATTTTTTGTAAAGACATCATCCTTATGATACCGGCCTATGGCCCAACTCGCTCCCGAGGGCGATCGCCCTCGGCAACTCTTTTGGCAATCATCTGCCAAAAACTACTTGACAATTCTGGCAAGCAGGACATAGACTGGTAAATGGTCATAAATTACGGGATGTGGCGCAGCTTGGTAGCGCACTTCGTTCGGGACGAAGGGGCCGCTGGTTCGAATCCAGTCATCCCGATTTTGGGTTATGAAAGTTCTATTTGGGCGGGTTAACGCCTCAAGTGTTAACAGTTTTTCTGGTTGTCGGCGATCGCTTCAGGGTCGTCGGCAACTCTTTTTTTTAGGGCGATCGCTGTTCTAAAATTCTTTCTGTAGAGATTAATTCTGACAAAGCGCCTTCCTTTCGTCAAGATGATGAGCCAGAATAGTCACAACGGATAAGACTGAGGCAAATTTGGGAATTTCACGGGATATGATGGGTTCCTTTCATGTACTGCCTTGCCGAGTAGAAATACAAGTGATGCATCAGTCTGGAAGCGATTTTAAAAAAATATCACCCTGTTCTACTAAGTCCCCGAGATATGGCATCATGAACCAACCTGTGTTAATTTCAAGCGCTTTAGGCTTAAGTAAACCGGATGTTGAGGCGCTCATCCAAGGGGCTACCATTGCTGTGGTGGCAAAAATTTGTTTGGATCCCGGACGAGAATTTGCCCTCTATTTCCGAAGTGAGTCCGGTCCCCAACTGCCGCCAGAGTCTTCGGATGAACCCACGGAAGGAGCAGAAACCGTGAAGATTGCGGCGATCGCCCGGTGTGAAGGATGCCAAACCATTACAGACGCAAATGGATTGCCTACCCTGTCTCGATTAACCTTGTGGAGTTTAGAAGACTTAGAGGAACTTCTTCAGGACCAGAGGGCTATTTTTCTGGCTCATTTGCGGGTTTATCGACTCCCTGGGGCGATCGCCTTAGCTTGTCATCCTCCCACACCCAACCGCATCGGGAACCCGATCGCCTTACCTGTAACCATTCCGGTGACTGATTTTGTGCCAGTATTGAGCGATCGCACCTTTGCCTACCGGCGTTCACAACTTGAACAGTTCCTTCTCCCCCTGCATCCGGAATTAGATGCCTTGCAAGGGGCGATCGCTCAACTCGCTCGTTTTCAACCTACGGCACAAAACCTCGATGATGATTTGCAACAGTTTCTTGGGTTTGGAAATCCGCTTCCTGTCACCTCAGAGGACCCAGATTTAACTTGGATTAGCACGATCGCTCCGGTGGGTCATTCTCAAGACGCCGATGGGTTTGCCAAGCTGGTGCGCCAGGGATTGCTGAAATTAGGGTTTAACGGTCCCGAACTCCTTCCTGAGTCCCTGATTGCGGAGGAAGGATTCGATTTTTATTGCGAAACTCCCTATCTTATGGTAGGACAGTGTAAAGCTAAAAACCCCAAAACTGCGATCGCTGACAATCCGGCTCAACTCCTAACTCGGGCTGTAAATCATCTCGGAACCGAACGATACGAACGAGCTATTAAGTGGATCGTCGCGGCTGAAGAGTTAACTGTGGATGCGCTGAACGTGGCAATTGAAAATCAGATGAATGTCATCCGTCCCGAAACCTTGCAAAGTCTAGTTCACTTGCAAGCTAAATATAAAGGGTCTGTGGACTTGCTGAAATTAAAACAATGTTTGCGCCAAGACCCCTATGGATGGGCCGATGATAAAGTCAATAGTTATATTGATAAAGTCAAAGAATCCATTGAGTTGCGATCGCGCATTATCAAACTGGTTAAACGACACTTAGAGAACGCCCGCTTAGAACTCGCAGGGGTAGAAGCACTCCATGCGCTATATGTAAGTTCCTATCCCCACCATTTTATTCCCTTAAAAGAAATGCACGAAATTTTAATCGAACTTTCTTCTCCCCTGACGGGATATTTAGGCCGAATTAAGGGCAGCGATTGGCGCAGCGATCGCTTTTACTATCTGCGCGACTTATCCCTCTAGGACTGAATCCCCATACCCTTGTGTTAATTGCTCTGAAGATTTTTCCTTAACCCTCATAATTCCTATGGAAAAAATCGCTCGATATCGTGGATGTCTTCTCGGTTTAGCCGTGGGTGATGCGGTAGGAACGACCTTAGAATTCAAGAAACCGGGAACTTTTACCCCTATCACCGATATGGTAGGCGGGGGGATTTTTCAACTCCAACCCGGAGAATGGACTGATGATACTTCAATGGCTTTATGTTTAGCAGAAAGCCTGATTGAAAAACAGGGGTTTGATCCGGTTAACCAATTAGAGAAATATTTACAATGGGAGCAAACGGGATATCTCAGCAGTACCGGAGAATGTTTTGATATTGGAAATACGGTGCAACAAGCCCTAGGGCGGTTTCAAGAGACGAGACAACCCTATTGTGGGGCGACAGATGCCCGGAGTGCGGGGAATGGTTCTCTGATGCGGTTAGCACCTGTTCCTCTATTTTATGCGAATCATCCTGAAGTGGCGATCGCCTTTTCCAAAGATAGTTCACGCACAACCCACGGTGCCGCGACTGCTGTCGATGCTTGCCGATATTTTGCCGGATTAATTATTGGTGCAATCCAGGGTAGTAGTCGGGAAAAATTGCTTTCTCCTGACTACAGTCCCGTTCCTGGATATTGGCAAAAACATCCCCTGGTTCCAGAAATTGCTGAAATTGCGGCGGGTTCTTTCAAAACTCGCCAACCGCCAGAAATTCAAGGGACGGGTTATGTGGTTAAGTCTTTAGAAGCTGCATTATGGGCTTTTTATCACAATCAATCGTTTGAAGAAGGCTGTTTATTAGCGGTTAATTTAGGGGATGATGCGGATACAACTGGGGCGATTTATGGGCAGATTGCCGGGGCATTTTATGGCGAGTTGGGCATTCCAGAACGATGGCGGCAACGGTTAGCTGATGCGGACTTAATTAGGTCGTTTAGCGATCGGTTGTTTGAGATGGCAGAGTCTATGATTACTCCAGGAGGTTAATGCCCGGAAACGACTTCCGTCGTTACTACAAACGAAGAAATTTCTCCCCTGTTCGTAGTAACGACTTTAGTCGTTTCTTTTCTCTTTTTTGTGGCGATCGCCTACTGGCGTTGGCAGAGTCTATGGTTACTCTATGAGGTTAACGCCCGGAAACGACTTCCGTCGTTACTACAAACGAAGAAATTTCTCCCCTGTTCGTAGTAACGACTTTAGTCGTTATTCATGTTCGTAGTAACGACTTTAGTCGTTTCTTTTCTCTTTTTTGTGGCGATCGCCTGCTGGCGTTGGCAGAGTCTAGGTTAACTCCAGGAGGTTAACGCCCGGAAACGACTGAAGTCGTTACTACAAACGAAGAAATTTCTCCCCTGTTCGTAGTAACGACTGTAGTCGTTTCTGGAGTTTCCCTGTGAAACTTACTCCCGTGGCCCTTTTGTTTCCGTGGGGTCAGGGATCAAGGGTTTCTTGCCCCTAGACTAGGGAGAGGGCCATCTATCAGAAAATATGTCAAATTGTTAAGTTTTATTAAAAAAGCCCCTATTTCATCAAAACGGTAAAATATAATACAGAAATAGAGGGAAACACAAAAAATCGGCCCCTCTCCCAACTTTAGTAAATCCACTTAATTTAGAACAGGAACAAAGATATGAAACTAACTTATCGCGGAATTGGCTACGATTCGGAACCACAGAGCTTTAATCTCATGGAGGGAGAAATTGGTGGCAAATATCGGGGGAATGAATGGCAAGTGCGCTATCCCCGGCATATTCCAGTCCCCGCAACCCGAAATGAGTTAACCTATCGGGGGGTTCGGTATAATTCGGGGGAATCTGTCAGCACTTCAGTGGCACCAGTAGCCCCCAAGGCTCGGCAGGTGAGGCCCCTCATGGATGCTCAACCGGCGGACAAGGTGATGGAAGAGGTTGCCAAACTGCACCGCAATAACATTTGTCGGAGTTTAGAACGTCGGATGCAAGCTGCCCGGATGCTGGGGAATGAAGACTTGATGGAACAGCTACAACAGGAGTCGCAAGAACTCACCTGCTATCCTTATTAGGAGATTAAGATTAAGCCTCTCTAGGCGTTGCGCTGTAGCCAGAGCCCGCGCAAGCCAGCAGCAGTGGCCCCTTGATAGTCATCCCGATAGCTATCGCCGATGTGCCATGCGTCAGACGCTGCACAACCATGTTTTTCTAAACCCGCCGCAAAAATCGGCGGGTTTGGTTTTGCGGCCCCCACGAGGGTAGAAATGGTGACGGAATCGAAAAACTGCGCCAAATCTAATGCCTCTAGGACGGAGTAGAGTCGGGAGTCAAAATTTGACAAAATTCCCAGTTGAATGCCTTGAGCATGAAGGAATTCGAGGGTGGGGCGCACATCCGGATAGACGAACCAAGGGTCAGCGGTGGCAAAGTAATCGTACAGTTGCTTAAAGAAGGGGGAAAAATCGGCAAACTGGTGGAAGACTCCAGCGCGTTGGAAGGTATCCGAGGCGATCGCCTCCCACCACTGAAATTCCAGGAGAGGAATCTCAGTTTGCGGGACTCCTGGAAATGCCGCCTGTTCTGTGGCGGCAAAACTGTCGAAAAATGCCTGATTGAGCAGGCGATCGTCAACCTCTACCCCAAAGCGACGGGCCAAATTTCCGTAAGCTGCACCGACAGTGCCACGCACTCCAAAGAGTGTCCCGGCGGCATCGAAAAAAATCACCGAAGGTTGCGACATCAGGTTAGGTTAACGGGGTAAACCGGATTGAGAGAAAAACTCACGCACGGGCTGAGTTATCCAATTTAAGCCGACTTTAAGCTGATGGTCAAATGTAGGCATCCGATACAGATAGGCTAACCGCCGTAAGAGGTGGGCCATTTGACCATCCAATTTGACGCCTAATCCGGTTAAGGTGGCATTATCAATTCCCAGGGTCATCATTTCTCCTAATCCTTGATATTCAAAGGGGAGAAGGGGGCGATCGCTCAGGGAGGCCCAGATATTCCAGGCGGCATAATCCGCTTGCTGGATAGCCGCTTGTGCCGTGGTGGGAACAGGTTGTCCGCTGGCATCGAGACAATAGGCGAGGTCCCCGACTGCAAATAGTTCGGGATGGTCGATCGCCTGTAAGGTCCGCGTCACTTCGATTTGACCCCGTTTGGTATGCTTGACGGGGAGGGCTTGCACCACGGATGCCACTTGGATACCCACGGTCCAAATCACCACATCCACGGGAATCGGGTCTACTTGTTCTCGATATAACAAGGAAATACTATCGGCAGTAATTTCTTCGGTGGTGGTTTCTAAATCAATCCAAATTCCCCGTTCTTCTAGGGCTTTTGTGGCTGCTTCGCGGTTAAATTCCGTAGAGGTTTGCAGAATTTCTGTCCCCTTTTCAATCAGGCGCAGACGACCTCGGTTTTGGAGGCGATCGGCCAATTTACAAGCCAATTCCACCCCGGAATAGCCGCCACCGACGACGGCGATGCGGATTTTGTCTTGGTCCGATGCTTCTAAGACTCGCAGTCGTTCTTCCAGGCGATAGGCATCAGCAATGGTGCGGAAGGGGAAGGCATAATCGGCACATCCGGGGACTAAATCTAAGGGAGTTTCTCCACCGAGGGCCACGATGGCGCGATCGTAAGTGAATTCCATCCCATCCTCTAAATGGACCTGTCTGTTCTCTAGGTTGATGTCAGACACGGTGCCTTGATGGAAGCGAACGCGGGTATTTGCCAACAGTTCGGAAAACGGGGGCGCAATTTCCCAGGATTGTAGTTCCCCGGTGAGCAACTCGTAGAGGAGGGGGGAGAACAAAAAGCGATCGTTGTTATCAATCAAAACAATCTCGGGGGTTTCTGGCGGGTTCCAGGGTAACTCGCTCAAGCGCAAAGCGGCATACAGACCGCCAAATCCGCCGCCAAGGATACAAATTCGTGCTTTTTCTGTCATAAAAGTGGGCGATCGCGTGGGTTAACAAGATACTCTTTTCCAAGATAGCAGGGCGATCGGTCAGCGTGGGGCAAACGGGGGGAATTGAAACCCTGAGAATCACCTCTGGCAAAAGGAGTCTAGCTCTTTCCTCGGTCTTTTGTCCCCCGGGGGTTAAATCAGGGTTCAGGTTCCCTTCAATTTCCGGAGGAACCGATATTTTCTCCGCAATAAAATTACAGGCGCTAGAACCAATTGGCAGCGTCTTTAGTACCCTTAATTTCCCCCTCCACTCTTTAATTATGACCGTAACTAACGACAAGCCTAATTCCCTTTTCCTGGAGATTGACAAGATTTGCCCTCTTTCAGAAGTGGCGAACAATCAAGTTTTAACGAGTGAGATTCAGCAGCGGTTAACAGAGTTGGAATTACTCACTCCTCCCGTTGATGGTGTTTTTGGGGAACTGACGATCGCCGCTTATCAACGCTTTCAGGACCTCAACGGGATTGCAGAAGAACAAGAAGCTCTGGGTCCAAAAACTATTGCAGCCCTGATGAATGTTCAGGCTCAAACTTTATCGGTTCCCAGAATTTCTCTAAAAACTACCACGAAAACGATTTTAAAAACTTTACCCCTGCAATCTTCTGTTCTCACCGCCAATGAGATATTTACTGTAGAGGCAGGTCAAAGTTTTCCCCTAGCGAATTATGAACGGGGTCATCGCCGTCATTATCGGATTACCTTACAAGAAGCGATTCGGGGTAATCGAGTCTGGTATGCCTTTGAAGAGCACGTTCAACTCATAGAAGGAAACCGCACCCTCACTCAACCGCAGCAACCGGCTGCATCGGTGCGATTAAAGGTGCCTTTTAGGTCTCAGCTTGATAACTATTACAATCCCAGCGGCGCTTGTAATGTTACCTCGATCGCCATGTGTTTGGAATATCTAGGTGTTCCCCGCTACGACACTCGCTATCGCCAGATGGAAGATGAGTTATATCGCTGGTGTCTCGATCGCGGATATTCCCGTCATAATCCCGAACATTTAGCGCGAGTTGTCCGCGACTATAAACGTAAAGATGACTTTACCTACTGGGGAACCATCGAACGCTGTCAAAACCACTTGCGCGGTGGCAATCCCTGTGTGATTCACGGCTATTTCACCAGCTTTGGTCACATTATTGTTTTAGTCGGATTTGACGCCAACGGATTTATCGTTCATGACCCTTATGGCGAATGGTTCCCGACGGGTTATCGAAATGACCGAAACGGTGCCTATCTGCACTACTCCTACAATTTAATCCGCCGCACTTGTATTCCCGATGGACAGTTTTGGGTTCACTACATTAGTCGTTAAACCCACCCTTGTACATTGGATGAAAGTTCTAACACGGAAACCTTTGATTCCGTGTTTTTTTTATGGCTAATCGTTTAATAATAGGGAATCCGGTTGCGATAAGTTTGTCAAAACCTACACCCTGTTCGCGCAGCGTTCCGCTAGGAAAGGGTGGAGCGTTTGCGGACAAAGCCCCCGACCCAGCTACTCCATAAAAACGACTTTTCATACCCGGATTGGGTATAATACTCCATTGCGTTGCGATCGGTAAAACCCCACACCCTGAAGGGTGGGGCTATACGGACAAAGCCTGCCTCCGCAGGCTAAAGAGCGAAAATTAACTTTTTACAACTGGATTTGGTATAAGTAACCGGCCAGACTTTCAGCAATTTATAGTAAATTTGATTCCTGACTGGCGTTGGGTTTATTTTGATTGAGAGGCTGTTTCTATCACCAAGTTGTTCAATGAATTTGTGAATTCTATCTGGGTTATCATCAGTCTCACTGGGTTGAGTTGTTAATTTTACCCCATTTTTGCCCGTTTTATGGAGGGTAATCCCTGGAATAACCGATGAATCAATCAAACTCCGAGAAATCGATGCGCCAAAGAATGCTGGCAGGAGAGCTTTATCTGGCAAGCGATCCAGAACTGGTGGAGTTGCTTGCGCGATCGCAACGCATTTTACATCGGTTCAATCTCTCCTTTCCTGATGCCACCCTAGAACGAGAATCTCTCATTCAAGAACTGTTTGGGAAAATTGGAGCAGGTTCTGAAGTTAAACCGCCATTTCGATGCGACTACGGTTTTAATATTTTTGCAGGGGAGCGCCTGTTTATCAACTACGATTGTGTGATTCTCGACTGCAATAGAGTCCAACTGGGCGATCGCGTTCTGATTGGACCCAAGGTGCAAATCTACACCGCCACTCACCCGCTCAATCCCACGGAGCGTCAAGAGGGATGGGAGTCTGCCTTGCCGGTGGAAATCGGGAGCGATGTTTGGATTGGCGGAGGTGCGATTATCTGTCCGGGGGTTACCATTGGAGAGGGTTCTACCATTGGCGCAGGGAGTGTCGTAACGCGAGATGTGCCACCGAGGGTCGTTGCTGCGGGAAACCCCTGTCGAGTGATTCGTGCCCTATAACTCCACTACCTAGGGTGACAACAGGGAGCATCTCAATTTCGCCTCAAAGGGGAATTTATACGTCTTGCTCCCCCTGACCTCGTAGGGAAGGGGGCACCGGCGGTTAGGTCTATGAGCCTTCTTGAGATGCTCCCTGACAACAAAGGGATAGAAAGCAGCGTCGAAGCGCAATTTGCTCTCAAATATCAGGAATTAGATGCTAAATTCGCCGATCGCAACTTAGGGAATTCTGCCCGTGCGATCGCCTTGAGACTTAGAAAAATTGGGAATCTCTACCCTCATGTTTTCGCTGGATCGGGGATTGCGAATCATTCCCCTGGTTTCGTTACACGATGGGGAGAAATTCCTGATTGACAACTCCAGCTACAGTTTAATCCCCCAGTTTCAGCTGAACTCATCACGAATCCTCTCCCATGCAAAGAAAGCGTCAGGGTTTTAGCAATGGGGGCTTCATACTATTGGCAATCTGCAATATTTTTTTCTGAAGCTTGACAAAATAGCCAAATCATGATAATAGACGAAAACAGCTTTAACCTAACCCCAACCTTTCTTCTGGAACCCTCAACCCTCAACCCTCAACCCATGCCATTACCCCACAAACTCCTCAATCTCGTCACCCTCACCGCCATCCTCCTCGTCACCCCCCACCCCCCGACAGCAAACCAGCGCCTATTCTCTCCTCCTCTGGCCACCGCCCAAACCGTAGAAGAACGAAAACAGGAAGCGGATCGCCTGCTGGATTTAGGAGTTGAGCAGTATCAGCGCAGTCAATATCGCGACGCTTTACAATCCTATGAACGAGCGTTGGAAATTTATCGGGCGATCGGCGACACAGCGGGAGAAGGCAGTGCCCTTAACAACCTGGGAAATGTTTACGAGAGTCTGGGAGAATACGCACAAGCCGAGCAATACTACCTGCAATCGTTAGAGATAGCACGGCAACTTGGCGACAAAGCGGGGGAAGGCATCTCCCTCTACAACCTGGGAAATGTTTACGAGAGTCTGGGAGAATACGCACAAGCCGAGCAATACTACCTGCAATCGTTAGAGATAGATCGGCAACTTGGCGACAAATCGGGGGAAGGCATCTCCCTCAACAACCTGGGAAATGTTTACGAGAGTCTGGGAGAATACGCACAAGCCGAGCAATACTACCTGCAATCGTTAGAGATAGATCGGCAACTTGGCGACAAAGTGGGGGAAGGCAACAACCTCAACAACCTGGGAAATGTTTACGAGAGTCTGGGAGAATACGCACAAGCCGAGCAATACTACCTGCAATCGTTAGAGATAGATCGGCAACTGGGGTACAAAGCGGGGGAAGGCAGTACCCTCATGAACCTAGGAAATGTTTACCGGAATCTGGGAGAATACGCACAAGCCGAGCAATACTACCTGCAATCGTTAGAGATAGCACGGCAACTCGGCGACAAAGCGGGGGAAGGCGATACCCTCAACAACCTGGGAAATGTTTACGAGAGTCTGGGAGAATACACACAAGCCGAGCAATACTACCTGCAATCGTTAGAGATAGTACGGCAAATCGGGGACAAAGCGGGGGAAGGCAGAACCCTCAACAACCTGGGAAATGTTTACCGGAATCTGGGAGAATACGCACAAGCGGAGCAATTCTTGCTGCAATCGTTAGAGATAGCACGGCAACTGGGGTACAAAGCGGGAGAAGGCAACGCCCTCAACAACCTGGGGCTTGTTTACGAGAGTCTGGGAGAATATGCACAAGCGGAGCAATTCTTGCTGCAATCGTTAGAGATAGATCGGCAACTTGGCGACAAAGCGGGGGAAGGCATAACTCTCAACAACCTGGGAAATGTTTACGAGAGTCTGGGAGAATACGCCCAAGCGGAGCAATACTACCTGCAATCGTTAGAGATTTTACGGCAAATCGGGGACAAAGCGGGGGAAGGCTACTCCCTCCACAACCTGGGGCTTGTTTACCAAAAACGGGGAGAATACGCCCAAGCGGAACAAAGCTATCTAGCATCGATTGAAGTGAAAGAACAATTGCGTCCCGGTTTAACCGACGCACAAAAAATATCCCTGTTTGAACAACAGAAAACGACCTACGAACTTCTACAAGCGGTTCTAGTTGCCCAGAATAAAACCGATCGCGCCCTGGAAATTTCCGAACGGGGACGCGCCCGCGCTTTTGTAGAATTGCTTGCCCAAAGACTTGCCGACACCCCAGACAATGCCCTCACTGTCACTCCAGCCAATCTCACTCAAATCAAACAAATTGCTGCTGCCCAAAATGCCACCCTTGTCCAATATTCTTACATTCGTGAAGGGTTGCAATTTAACCAAGTCGATCTAGTCGAAGAATCGGAACTGTATATCTGGGTCATCAAACCCACTGGAGAGATAAGTTTCCGGCGCAGTAACCTCAACCCGGTGTGGCAAGAGCAAGAGAGTTCTTTGGGGGAAGCGATCGCCAATGCCCGTTGCTTTGAGAACTTTATCTGCCGTCGCAATATTACTGTGGCTGAAACTCGCGGTGGAACTACTGAAGTCCACAGCGATCGCGGGTCTGCATTTAGTCGAGAAACTGCACCCCAAAATACGCGCTCAATCTCCCCACGACAACAACGAGAATGGCAACAACTCTATCAACTGTTAATCGAACCGATCGCCGATTTACTCCCGACAAACCCGAACGATCGAGTTATTTTCGTTCCCCACGCTTCCTTATTTTTAGTGCCTTTCCCTGCGTTACTAGATGCCAACGGCACCTATCTGCTCGAAAAGCATACCATCCTCACCGCCCCTTCGATTCAAGTGCTCGATTTCACCCAAAAGCAGCAACCCCAAGGCGATATCTTAATCGTCGGCAATCCCACGATGCCCTCTGTAGGACAACCGCCACAACAACTATCACCGTTGTTAGGTGCGGAAAAAGAAGCCCAGGATATCGGAAACCTGCTTCAGGTGACGCCGTTGATCGGTTCCCAAGCAACGGAATCGGCGGTGGTGCAAAAAATGCAGTCTTCTCGGATTATACATCTGGCCACCCACGGCAGTTTTGACCCGACGAGCGGCATCGACAGTTGGATCGCCCTCACCCCCACCAGCAGCGATGATGGATTGCTGACTGCGGGGGAAATATTCGATTTGGAACTGAATGCGGATTTAGTGGTACTTTCTGCTTGCGATACGGGACGGGGAGAAATTACCGGCGATGGGGTGATTGGATTATCCCGATCGCTGATGTCTGCGGGAACTGCCAGCGTGTTGGTTTCGTTGTGGAAAGTGCCGGATGATGCTACCTATCTGTTGATGCGGGAATTTTATCAAAACTGGGAAAGCAGTGGCAACAAGGCGCAGGCATTGCGTCAGGCGATGCTGACGACGATGCAGCAGTATCCCAATCCGGAAAATTGGGCGGGGTTTACGTTGATGGGTGAGGCGCAATAGGTTCCTGTAGAGACGTCGATTTATCGCGTCTCCCCAAGGTATAGGGGAACCACAGATTGCACAGATTTTCACGGATTATCGCGTTTCCCCACCGCGTCGCCACCCACCGATTAATCGCGATCGCCTCACGCTTAAGAACTCATCGCCATGAGTGGTTGGTGAGAAACGGCTACCTCCTCGGATTGACGGACGGGAATTTCAATGACAAATTCTGCTCCCTGTCCCGGTTCGGAGATACAGGCGATCGCCCCTTTATGTTTTTCGATGATTTGATAACTAATTGAAAGTCCCAATCCCGTACCTTTTCCAACTGCTTTTGTGGTAAAAAATGGATCGAATAGTCGGGCTTTTATGGGGTCAGGAATTCCCGGTCCGTTATCGCCGATCGCAATGATAATTCGGTCATTCTGTCCCTGTTTCTTCACCCATTCGGTGCGAATGGTAATCCGGCTGGGATTTTGGCGGATTTCTTCGATGGAGCGCTTTTCGTTATAACTCTCTAAGGCATCAATTCCATTACTAATAATATTCATCAATACCTGATTGAGTTGTCCGGGATAGCACTCAACTCGGGGCAGTTTGCCATAGTTTTTGACCAATTCTATCCCCACCTGACCCGCTTTGGCTCGCAAGCGGTTTTGGAGAATCAGCAAGGTGTTATCAATGCCTTCATGGAGGTTGGCAAATTTCATTTCCGCTTGGTCTAGACGGGAGAAGTTCCGCAAAGACAAGACGATTTCTCGGATGCGATCGGCCCCTATTTTCATGGAATTCAGGACTTTTGGCATATCTTCTCGCAGAAAGTCTAGGTCAATTTCTTCGGCAATTTCTTCTATCTCTGGCACAGGTTCCGGATAATGTTCCTGATAGGCTTCTAGCAGTTGTAACAAATCTTGGGCATATCCATCCACATGGGAAAGGTTCCCATAGATAAAGTTAACGGGATTGTTGATTTCGTGGGCGACTCCGGCGACTAATTGACCCAAGCTGGACATTTTTTCGCTTTGAATCAGTTGCGCTTGGGTTTCCTGGAGTTGTCGTAAGGCTTGTTCTAATTCTGCTGCTTTGGTTTGGGCGGCGATCGCATTGGCACAGGCGCGATCGTATAATTCCGCTTGATGGATGGCGATCGCCAACTGATCGGCGAGTTGCTGCAACAGTTCTATTTCTGAAGTCCGCCATCCTCTGGGTTTATGGCATTCATGGACAATCAGCAGTCCCCAAACTTTGTTCCCCCGAGAGATGGGAACGCTCAAACTTGCTCGAACTTGTAGATGTTGCCAACAGGCGAGATTTTCGTCGTTGCCGTGGGTTTTATACACATCTTCGACGGCTCGAACTGGGGGCTGTTGTGCCGATTGCAATTGTTCGGCACATTCCTGGTAAAAGCAATCATGTTCTTTGACGGCTTCCCGCAGACAGATTTTTTCGGTACTTTCTTCGACAACGATTTGGCCTGCGCCTTCTTTGCTAAACTGATAGATAGCAACGCGATCGGCTCCCAATAGTTGGCGCACTTCCCGGGCACTGGTTTGCAGGATGGTGTTGATATCTAAGGTGCGGCGAATATGTTCCCCAATCAAGCGCAAGAGCGATTCTCGTTCCATTGTGGCGCTTTTTTGGGCATATAAGCAGGCTTGTTGGATGGAAATCGCCAGTTGATCGGCGACGGCGCGGGCGAGTTCGCGGTCATGTTTGGACCACTGGCGGACTCGGGAACATTGATTAATATAAAGAATCGCATGGAGTCGGCCATTGGCTTGTACCGGCATCACCATTGAGGATTTAATCTCGGCTTTGTCGTATTCTTCGTTTTGTTTGCCGATGCGGGGGTCTTCGCTGACGTCGGAGATGATGACTTCTTCGCGATGGGCGATCGTCCATTGGGTGATCGGTCCGTGGGTATCAAAGTCATCAAGGGAGGAGGGAAAGGGTTCGCGACAGACTTCAAATAGATGCTCTCTGCGGAAGGCTACATCGTTAGCGGCATTCCAGAAACTGGTTTCGTGGTGCCGATCGCCGGTTACCCCTTCTTCCCGATCTTCGACGAGGTGGATCAAGCAGCGATCGACTTCTAAGGCTTCTAGCAGTTGGGCGATCGCCTGGGTTAAAATGGTTTCGAGGTCGAAACTCTGACGGGTTTGGTTGACGATTTGATTGACCAATCTCTCTCTTTGTGCTTGCTTGTGAACGCGATCGTACAGTTGTGCTTGCCGAATGGCAATTTCCAGTTGTTGGGCGATCAGTTGGACAAATTCCACCTCAGCCGTTGACCAAGTGCGGGAATTCTGTGAGAGACAGGCGATAAAGCCAATCCATCCCTCCTGTCCTTTCACGGGAACCAACAAATTGGCAACGGCATCCAATGTCCCCGGTGCAGAAGCGGGGTTGTCCGGATCCATGTCCGGTGGGGGATGTTCGTGACCCTGCATCAAGTTCTGGGGGGGACGTGCTACGGGACAATTGGCGATCAGGCGCGTCATGGCAGCAAAGGTCCTGGACTCGTTCAGGGGACCACAACTGATCACCATCTGTCCTTGGGCGATCGCGCTGGCGGAGGTGCCAAAGATGTCTAAGGGATGATATCCCACCTCAGAGAGGGGTTTCGTTCCCTCTAATGCGGCCAAATCGTGATTCCGGGTCCGTTTGCAGACCACTTGCACCCGTTCCGTGCGCTCAAAGTACCACAAGAAACTACAGGCATCTAAGTTGAGCATTGCGGCAATCTCATCTACCGCTGTCTGGAGGATGGTTTTGAGTTCCAGAGATTGCCAGATTTGGTCGATGACTTTTCGCAACAAGGCGCTGCGCTTTTGGGGGTCTTCTATCTTAGTGTGTTCCAACGGATTACTCAGAGAGACAGTAGGGATAACGCGGGGAAGCAAAAAAAAACTATTTAACATAGAGAACACCTCACCGCTACTCAGGGTGGGTCGCTTAGATTGTAATTTCTTAAATTGACAAGGGACTGTACCCCGCACAGAACTCGGGGTTTTCTGATGATTCTATTATTATTTATTTTTATCCCCTGATATTTTAACTTTTGTAAAAATTATCATCAATTCCTCAATTTTGGGAGGGGGTACGACTTTAAATTTATGCGGATTTTTCCTCTAAAATTGTAGCTTATGTTACATTTTACCACCCCGCATAGCTTGGTCTTGTTGAGGATTTACTTTATAAAAATTTTGGAATTGGCTTAAAAAAGTTTCAAATCATACCATGAACAGGATATCCAGTCAAGACTTGTGACCCTTAAATAGGGACGATTCGGTCCACTCCTGGGTACTACTGTAACCGATGAATCGGGAGATTTTTGACATCCCCTGATCGACCCGTAATTCGGATTGGGATGGGGGAACAATTCTGAATAATTGTCCCCCCTCATAAATCCTTTAATTTTTAGACAGATAATCTTCTAGCTCATTCAGAATTGTTTCTATCTTCTCTAAATCCTGTTCAGTCCCCTGAAGATTTTGCTGCTCTCCCTTTTTATCGAGTTCAAAAGCAATATTCTGGAGAACCGTAATGCCCATATTGGAACTAGACCCTTTGAGCTGATGGGCTTGATTGCTAAAAGCGGAATAATCGTTTGTGGTTAAGAATTTTTTGAGGAGATCGAGGCTGACCCAAGCATCTTCCACAAATGCCTGTAAAATTTCTCGTTCAAATTCACGATCCCCACCGGATATTTCTTGTAAGCGTTCCAAGTTGACTGCCATTTTCAATTTACAAGATGCTAAGAATTACGTCGGTTACATTAACTCGTCGAGGGAGGCGTCAGCTTTCAGTCACTCAGGCTTTTTAACCCGGAAGTCATCTCATGTAAGAGTCAGAAATCCGAGGGAAATTCAAAGCGATTTAACAGAGGTTCCTGACTGATTTAAAGATGACTAGGGTTAGGGGGTGATGAAGCTGATGAGACTGGGCAATGCCTTGATTTGAAGCAATCAGTTCACTGAAAATCGAGCCTCCTTTCACTAGAAAAAATGATACCATATCTTGAGGTTCGGGGGACAAAAAATATTCCAGATTGGGAGGGGCCTGGTCCGGGGATAGAAGATCCGGCACTGTGGGGGAATGGGTTGCTTTCTTGCCGCCCCGGAAAGGTCCCGCAGACGCAGGCCCCTAACGGTTTGGGGGATGAGATTGATTCCCGGGATTTGTCAGGATATCCTGATTAAACGGACAAACTCAGTTGAGAACCATTTTGATTTTTGCTGACTTCAATGCGGGCTTGAAAGGCTTCGCGAAATTGCGGCATATGGGTCACCGTAAGAATGCAGGCAAATTCCGAGGCGATCGCATTAATTGCCGCAATTAGGCGATCGCACCCTTCTCGGTCCTGGGTTCCAAATCCTTCATCCACAATTAACATTTGTAACGAAGTCCCCGCCCGATGAGCGAGTAATCGCGCTAATGCTAACCGAATCGCAAAATTAATCCTAAATGCCTCCCCTCCCGAATAAGTTTCATAAGCTCTTGTCCCGCGCGCATCGGCAATTAAAATATCCAAGGTATCAATTAACTTGGTATTTTTTTTGCTACGTCCCCGACTAGCGCGCTGAGTCACAAATTGCACATGGAGTTGATTGCCACTCAGGCGAGAGAGAATCTGATTGGTTTCTCCCTCCAACTGTGGCAACACATTTTCAATCATCAACGCTTGGATGCCATTTTTACCAAATGCCGTTGCCAACTCCCGATACACCCGTTCTTGACGACGAGAGGTTTCCAGTTGTTTGCGTTGTTCTTCCGACTGACTTTGGAGTGCCGCGAGATGCTGTTGTTGTTGTTGCAGGCGTCCTTTGGTTGCCAATAAACTATCCAAGGAGGAGCGCAAAAGCTGGATTTGTTTTTCTGTCGCTTTGATGCGATCGCCGGGGTCGGGAATATCCTGGAGTTGCTGATGCAGCGCTTGCATCTGCTGGCGTACTACAGTGCGATCGCCGACTCGCGCCTCCAACTGCCGAGTTAACTCCCCAATCCGCTGTTCCACCTGGGGATATTGTTGCTGCGCTTGCTTTAACTCCTCCAGTCGTCCTAGCCAGAGTTGTGCGCTTCTTAACGCACCTCGCAGCCGGTTATGTTCCTGGGGGTCATAGCCAATGGTTTGTAAGTGGCGATCGAGCAAAGCAATCTGTTGTTGCAAAGGGGAATTCGTTTGTTGTTCCTGTAATGCTGCTTGTAATTGCCCCAGTTTTTGTTCTAACTCCGGCTTGCGAACTTGTAATTGCGCCATTTGCCGTTGGGATTGCTGAATTTGCCCTTGCTTAATTTCCCCCCAGCGCCAGCGTTTTTCCTCATTCAGAGCCAAACTGCGGTCTTGATCATTGTAATTTAACTGTTGCAGCGACTGCTCCACCTGTTGCAGTTCTTGGTATAATTCCCCAGCATAACTTCCCGTATGTAAAGCCTGTTCTAACTGTTGTTTCTCTAATATGAGATGTTGTAAACGGTCCCGGGAGGCTAAAGTGGCATCAATTTGAGCCTGTAATTGTCCCCGACGTTCCCGTAAGGCATTGTAGTGTTTTAACTCCTCCTCCAGTTCCCGATACTCCTGGCGCAGAATCTGAATTTCCCGATCGCTCGTTGCCAGTTGTTCCTTCAATACCCACATTTGATTGATCAGCCCTTGTTCCTGCGCTTTCTGCTTTTCAATCACTAAATCCCAATGATGTTCATCCAAGGGTCTGTCACACAGGGGACAAAGTGCATCCGGGACTTGCAACATCTGGATTTTTTGGGTAACCGCTGCCAATTGGGTTTCATAATCGGAGGTTTGTGCCATCAACCGTTCCATAAAGCTGCGGCGTTCTAAGCCTTTTTCCCGTACTCGTTGTTGATAGACTCGTTTTTTCTCTAAGGCATTAATGGCGATCGCCACTTCTGCGAGACTCTCCTCTAAAACATAGCTGTTATCTTGTTCCTCTTCCAGGCGATGAATTTGACCGGCAATTTCTTCCAGGCGTGCGGATAAGCGAGTGCGAATGCGATCGAGTTCGACTTGTAGGGTTTGTTGTCGGGTCATCAAGGGTTTGACTCGCGTATGCAGATCATCCAAATAAGTGAGGCGATCGCGCGCTTCTTGTAATTTAACGATCGCCGCTTCCACTTCCGGCGCTTTATTCAGAATCTCCCGCAGTTCCCCTTCCTGACGGCGAATATACTCCAATTCCCCTTGAGTCGAAGAAATTTGGGATTCCAGGGAAGCGAGGGTTTTGCGTTCCTGGTCCTGTAATTGCTGACGCTGTTGGGTCGCTTGTTGGTAGGATTGGAATTTGGAGGCTTGAACTTCTTCCTGCGCTTGTAATTGCTGATATTGATGATATCCCGCCAAAATTTCGCCTTCTTGTTTAAGCAGTGCCTCTAATTCTTGGCGGCGACGATGGTTGAGGTTGAGTTCTTGTTGAGTGCGATCGCAGTCGTCCTTCAATTGGCGATCGCGGTCCTGGTGATGGGTGATTTGCTGTTGCCAGTTTTGGCGTTGGAGTTGGAGTTGTTGGAACTGCTGCAATTGCGATCGCTGATGGTTCACGGATTCTTGACCCTGGAGAATTTGCGCTTCCACCTGGTCCAGATTTTGGGCGATCGCGATGGTTTCTTGTAATCGTTGCTGCAAGGAGGCTAAACTTTGTTCCAGCAACTGCACTTGACCCTTCGCCTCGCGCGATCGGTCTTTTGCCTGTTCTGCCAACTCATCATAATGGTCCAACCTCAGCAGAGTTGCCAATACCTGCTTGCGTTCCGAGGGTCGTTTCAACATAAACTCATCCGCTCGACCTTGGCGCAGGTAAGATGAATTGGTAAAGGTATCGTAATCGAGCTTGATATGTTGGATAATTTTGTCCTGAGTGGCTCGTAACCCTTTCTCCGTCAGGGGGCGAAATTCTAGATGTTCCAGTTGATTGGGAGTCAAATCCTCAGAATTCGTCGCCACTTGAAATTCCAGAGCACTGGATTGACCCCGTTGGCGAGAACGAATTACCCGATAGATTTGCTGATTGGTTTGGAAGGTAAAATCAACCCGCGCATCCATTTCCCCGGTATGAATAATATCGTCCTCGGTGCCCGCGCGACTATTGCCCCAGAGGGACCAGGCGAGGGCTTCCAGGAGGGAGGATTTTCCGGCACCATTGGGTCCACAGATACAGGCGGTATGCAACCCATGAAAGTCGAGGGTAGCTTCGCGATAGCTCAGAAAGTTTTTTAAACTCAGTTCTAAGGGAATCATATTATATCAGGCTGGCTCATAAAAGGGCAGTCGCCCAAGGGTGGTGAAACCGTGAAGGGAGAGGGATTATCGAGGGCTGGGAAAGCCGGTTGAATCAGAGCAGCGATCGCCTTTACTCCGAAATTGTCCAGGGTTTTTCTGGCATTTGTGGCATTGACGACCCATTCAACTTTCTATTTTGAGCCCGATTTCCAGCGGATTCTACCTTTTGACCGCTTAATTTTACAAATATTTACAATTAAAGAAATTTTCCCCTCCCTGATTGTCAAGGAGGGGAAAATTTAATCGGGTTTCCGTTATCTCAACCCCGTAATTTTAGAGTCATCTTCCACATTCTCCCCATCCCCCTGAAGCGAATCAGCCTGAAGTGGGTGAGAAGCAGATCTACAATTGTCCCCAATCCGAAGAAAGAATCATCCCCGTGATTGAAACGACCTAGAGACAGCACCTTTGTAGCGATCGCACTGTCGATAAAAACCCTATACCCTTCCCCATCCCCCGCATCAACCAAGGACAAATGACCAATGACCAATGACAAAGGACAAATCCCCTACCCCCGAACCTTCAATAACTGACAGCGATCTAACAATAAAGCCAAAGCGCCCACCATCTGAATCTGCCAGGGGGCTAAGATTAACGCCACAACCGCTAACAGTCCAGCTAGGGTCATGGTCATCACGCCTACGGTTTCCTCAGAGGTGCGTCGATTAAGCAGAAAGGCACAGACTGAAATGCTGAGAGGAATTATACATACCGGATGCATCTTGGGTTGGCTCCTATTGAAAGCTCGTAAAAGTAACTAAGGCTACAAAATTGCTACTAAATTTAATGTAACACCGAATACCAAATCCGGAACAGTCCATTTATCTAAATTCCCTGACAGGGGTTCCGGCTGAAAATACCAGGCGACTGCTCTCAAATGGCCTAATGTTGGACATTTTCAGGATTAGCCCTTGGGGAATCTGACCGTCGGGAGTCAGAAACTTTCTAAGTTTAGAGGAAAACTCCGACTCGTCTCTACCCTGAGAGGTAGCTCATGAAATGATAATGCCTAGATTTAATTTTCGCAATAGATTGGTTAAAATAATTTCTCATTCCCCACCGGACAAGAGTTTTAGGGTTTTTACTCCTGAAATTAATCGATGAAACCTCCTAAAAAAATACCCTTCACCCCCTGACGCATCCATCTCCAGATAGAGTTCCTTCTATAACTTCCGGGCGGGATTCTCGGGTCCCTGAGTCTCGGGATTTTCATAAGAATAAATACTTAAAGAAATCCTGGGTTTTCTGATGATTAAGACTTAAGCATTTGGGGAGATCCAACCGTAAATGTAGAGGCGATTCGCGAATCGCCTCTACATTTACGGTCAATCCCATCGCCCTTCTGGGTATCAGATGATGAGTAATAATACCGAATAAACACCGGCCCCAGCAGCAAAGGCCCAAAATTGGGTTTCCCGTTCTTCCGGTAGTTCTTCCTTCAGGATGTTCAAAATAATACCTCCGGCTAAAAAAGCAAAGAGCAGGGCGATCGCCTCGTGGGAAATGCGGGTTGCACTGCCAATCGCCCATCCCAGAATCACCGATCCTGCCAGGACCCAGCGCCCCTTGTGGTCGTAAACCCGTTTGTGATGTTCGCGCAACCCAAAGTCATTGACTACAAAATGCAGCGCCATTGCAATGAAAAAGAAGCACAAACTCAAAACACTCGATTCTTGTTCTGGATCCGCCATCAGATAGCCAATCAGGGCATTATAAAGCGCAAAAGAAATAATATGCAGCCAAAAAACCCGATCGCTAGTCGTATCTCCTCGTCCACTTTTACGTTGTTGCTGCCTGGATGTCTTAGCCAGTTTTTCCAATCCGTAAAAGATGGAAAATCCTAACAGGGACATCAGGTAAACATGGTGTTCTAAAAATTCTAAACCGTTGAGGGCTGAATCCTCAACTCTGACTTGTCCTGCACTCAGTTCGGGAAAAATGTGAATAAAAGTGTAAGCCACCGATACGCCCCCCGCTACTGAAAGCCAGCGGTTACGGGGAACTGAACCCAGAAAGAGCAGATTTTTCGCCCCAATATGAACGATCGCTAAGGCGATGGCAAAGAGTAAAGATAAATTCATAGTGCAGATGAAACGATTGAGAAGACTTAGGGTGTTCCAACAAATAAATCATCCAAATCCCGATGGTTAAGCACCTAACAAGACTGTGTTAGCCCGCGCAGGCGGGCTTTGTCCTGTGAGCCTCCAGGCTTTCCTGACGGAACGCTCCGCGAACAGCCTGCGGGTTTTTTGGGGATTTTATTTTTTGGAGTTCCCTTAGGGGAAAATCCCTCTTAGAGTTTCAGCCAAACAATAAAGGTTGTCCCTGGACGATCGCAAGTCGGTTGGTTTTTCCAATTGGGATCTCGCCATTGGAGGGGAGTGGGACTAAAGACTTCGATTGTCCCTTGCATTTGGGCGATCAGTTCGCGGGCGATCGCCAATCCCAATCCGGTCCCGGGAATATCACTCTGGGCTTTGACGCCGCGATAATACCGTTGAAATAACCGTTCTAAGTCTTGGGGGGGAATGCCGATTCCCGTGTCACTAATAGCGATCGCCATCCAGGTTACCCCCTCAATTTGGCGCTGACTCCCCACTTTCACATAAATTTTGCCTCCGGAGGGGGTATATTTCAAGGCATTGTCAATCAAATTGCTCAGGACTTCCCGCAAGGCTTTGGGAGAAGCGAGAACCGCAGGCAATTCCAAAGGAATCTGGGTCGTCAATTCCAGATGACGTTCGCTGGCGATCGCCTGGGCGGAAATCAGCAACGGTTCGAGTACAGCCCGGATATCGCAGGGTTCTAAATCAAAGGCGGGGAGTAACAATTGTGGCGATCGCTTCTCCAACATCGGGGTGTCCGACGGGACCTCGGTTTGCACATCTGGGACCGCTGCGATTTCTTCCGGTTCGATCGCCAAATTCATCTGTTGCAGCAATTCTTGAACGCGATCGCTCTCGCGCAGGATACTTCCGGCAATATCGCGGTTCGGATCCGGTTCCCGCAGGCGTTTTAACAATAATTTTCCAAAAGTGCGTAAGGCGGTGAGGGGACTGCGGACCTGATGCAGGAGGTTATCCAGCAAATCATGTTGTTCCGCTTGCAGGCGTTGCTGTTGGCGCAGTTGCTGACTTAACCAGCGTTGGCGTCGATCCAAAATGCAGGCGATCGCGATGGTTTGGGCGATGCGTTCAATCTGCATCCGTTCGCGATCGGTCCAGGGTCGGTCCTCGCGGCGCGTCACCAACAGTCCCATGACGATTTCTTCATGGATTAGGGGTAAGACGATTTGTCGGGGTTGCGCTAACTCTTCCCCCTCGGCGATCGGTCCATCTTCTGGGTTTAAATATCGGATCGGTTCGACTAAATGAACCGTCACGGGTCTTTGGGAGGAAGCGGAAACTAACGGGGGACCTTGAGTCAGGGAGGCATTCGTTGCCGTTGTCGGCGTTTCCCCGGGGATTGCCGTGGGTGGAAAGTCAGGGGTGGGACGCCCAGGGATTTCTGTGGCAATCTTGGAACCGGCGATCGCCCGGGCGGGATTTTCTTCCCACACCACAGCAGTTTCCGGATAGGTCACAATCGGAATTAGCTTGGCTTCCCGGTCTTCTGCCAGTTCTTCTGTCAAATACACCACACTCACGGAGGATCCTAGCCCTTTCGAGAGCAAACCCACCTGTGATTTACACAGGGCAACAAATTCTGAACTGGCTCCCATTCCCATCTTCCCTTATTCGATTGAATACAGTAACGCTCACTGATGCCCGCCTCTTTCCCCGCACCCTATTTCTCTTTAGGGGATTCCAACAAATAAATCATCCTTGCTTTGATGCGATCGCACCTAACAAGGCTCTTTTAGCCCGCGCAGGCGGGCTTTGTCCGTGTAGCCCCAGGCTTGAGCCTGCGGGTTTTTTGAAGGTTTTATTTTTTGGA
>NZ_JAMXOT010000409.1 GCF_024220515.1 Oscillatoria sp. HE19RPO | reverse complement strand
AAATGCTCATAAGTTATTCCTACAAGCCTCGGTGTTAAATCTGGGTGTTCTTCAATATATTTTAGAATGACACTCATGGCAGTAAAAAAATACAAGTCGCTCTTATTATAGCATAGTCTGTAATTTTTGGAGATGTCTAATAGCTAAAGGCATTAAAGAATTAAAAAGTGAATCAGACCCTACTTTTAATCAACAAAGAATTCGTCGAAAAGGAGGAAGAAGAAAAACTAGCGAGTCTCTCCTACCTGGGTTGAATGAAACTTTTTTAGAAGTCTTAAAAGTTTATACAGCAGGCAGCCCAATGGATGAAAAAATCAAATGGACTAATCTCACGCAAAAAGAAATAGTTGAAGGACTGAAAATTTATGGCATAACAGTCAGCACAACGGTTGTTCAAAAATTATTAAAAAAGCACGGATATGTAAAACGTAAAGCTCAAAAAAAACAAATAACCGGAATAACAAAGAATCGTGACGAACAATTTAAAAATATTGCCAAAATCACTGAAGAGTATGAGTTACAGGGAAATCCTATCATTAGTATGGACACCAAAAAAAAAGGAATTTATTGGAAATTTATATCGCCCAGGAACTCTTTATACTACCGAAACTGTTACCACATTTGACCATGATTTTTTCAGTTTAGCTGATGGCAAAATAGTGCCTCATGGAATTTATGATGTGCAAAATAACCGAGGATATCTAACTCTAGGTATTAGTAAAAATACGAGCGAATTTGCTTGTGAAGCGATTAAATTATGGTGGATAAATTACGGAATTTTTCTCTACCCTCAAGCCCATTCAATTTTAATTAAATGTGATGGAGACGGTAGTAATAATTCTAATTATTATATCTTTAAATCAGATTTGCAAAAATTAGTTAATGAGCTAAATATAGAAATTAGAATAGCACATTACCCTGGGCGCATCTAGGAGTTGGGGGAGGAGGTAGAAGGCTCAAAACAACTCCCGTCTGAAAACAAGTCATCAAAGCGACTATTTACCCAAGCCAGACGTAAATGTAAAAGGTGATTAAATCCCTCACTACTCCACCGCATACCGACCCCCTTAAAGCGCTGTTGTATCAACCATTTACAAGCACTCTCGACCATGCCAGAGCCTCTGGGTATTCCTTGTTCTTCAAAGGCTTGATAAGTAATGTGTTCAACGTGCGCCTTAAAATAATCATGTACTCGTCGGATGCTCTGGCGTTGACCGACTTTTAAAGAGAGAGAATTAGCCTGAGTATTTAGCTCATTCACTACTCCAATTGAATTGCCATGCCTCAATTCATGCCGCCAATGTTTAAACCATTCCTTGGCATCGCGAGTCCGGCCATCTTTATATGCAGCCGCCGCTGACCATAAATGTCCCGCCGCATGATAGAAATCTAAAACCCCTACTACGTTTAACGGCTCTAAAAATTGCTCATATAAATTCCAGAATCCTACGGCTCCGTCAGATAGCCAGACTACCTTAGAGGCATCCTGAAGTCCGGAGCGGAGGGCTTCTGCCATCAGTCGGGGAGCTAGGTCATGAATATTTCCTAGAACCCCGACTAGACGACGGTTATGTAGCCTGGTTGCGGGTTTACCCTCGCGGGTAACATACGCTCCTAATCTCGCGATTATCCCAACTTTTACTTCTCTCCATTGCGTGGCTCCAGACGGACTTTTTTCCTGGGGTCTAAAAGGCACCATCACCCCATCACCCGCTATAGCTAAAGCCATTGACTGTAACTCATCCGATAGTTGTTCAGGACTGGGGCTTTCTCCTTGGGAAAAAGCCGTGAGTTCTTCCGCTCGTTGGGACGTTGCCAGCCGTCCCTTGAGCTTCACCCAATTGGCTATTGTTTGAGCACAAACTTTAATGCCAGTTAATTGTAAAAGTAAATGAGAAGTAATTTCAAAGGGAACAAAAATTACTAATAAACACCCCAGTTTAATCACTTCATCCGAGGTTTTTTGGTCGGGTCTTATTAAGAGTAATTCGTCAAGAGGCACTAATAGACTACCATGACTCTTGTGCGGGCAACGTCCCACTCGGCGAGACCACTTCACTCGTCCCACAAGAGTTAGCATTGAACGTTGTTGAAAACCCTTACTATTCAAACGAGTCCCACAATGTGGACAAGAAGGCCATTGGGTCGGTAAGAAGGCCCTTCTAGTCAACTCCATCTCTACCACTCGCCTTGCCAATTCTAATCCAATCCCCCATGCTACCCACACTATGGCCACTAGACTCGATGCTGTTTCTAGTTTTGAACAGTGGCTCGGACAGTTGAGGTGTTCAGCTATCAATCCTTCCAGGCGTGTTATCATATTATAAGTTTAAATTTTTAGTGAGCCGGGAATGTGTGCAAGCACATTCCCTCTTTTTATTCTACTCCTTCCTCGACGTCTCCCCATCCAAAACCTGTGAAGGCCCCTCCCCTAACTGCTGGATGCGCCCCATTACCCTCCCTATGCGTCTAAATACAATCCAATTGAGCATCGCTTATTTCCTCATGTAACGAGAGCTTGTCAAGGAGTCATTTTTACCAGCATTGAGTTAGTCAAAGAACTCATGGAAAAACCCACACAAAAACTGGACTTTCTGTGGTAGTAAATGTAATCGATAAAGTTTATAAAACTGGGCGAAAAGTAGCCGAAGGATTTAAGGAGACTATGAAAATTATTTTTGATGAATATTTGCCCAAATGGAATTACCGTGCTGTTCCGGCAATTGAGTAGATAGTGAAGTTATTAAATTTTCATTCCTAAGACGCTTTCAACATAAGCAATCAAGTCACTTTTGCGGGTATAGCGCGAGTATCCGGTGATTTCGCGATCGCGGCAAAACTGCTTAATCGCTGGGACGGTCATCGCCTCTAACTCAGGGCGAGAGTAGGTGCTCATTTTTATCATCTCTCCAACGAAAAGTGATATAGACAGAGGAAAGGACAGGTCGCGTAAATGCACCCTGATAACGGACAGCATCTCGCTGCCTGTCCTTTAGTGTTGTTTCTTGTATGACATTCTGGCATGAGACCTTGACTTATGTCAATCTGTCACGCCAAAATGTTATGTCAATAAGTCATAATGAAAAAAGAACAAAATGCTGAAAGACAGGAAGGTGGTTCCCTATTGGAGGCACTACGACTTGACCGAACCCAGTTAACTCAAGAACAACTATGCAGGCGATGCGGTATTCCCCTGAGAACTTATGCTCGTTGGGTGTCAGGTGAAACGCAGGCGCGTCCAACAATTGCCCAGGTAAAGGCCCTATGCCGAGAACTGGGATTGACTATCAACGAGTTACCCGATGACTTTGGACCGATGATGCGATCGCACTCCCAGGATGAAATCGAATAAAAACAGACCCCCGTCAAAATCACCGGCGGGGGAAATTTGAACCGGATCAAAATTATGTGGACTAAAAAACACGCGGCCTATAGCTTGCAACAGAAACTTCCCCCAGCCGCTCAATACCTGTGGCAATGGCTGGAAGAAACCAAGACCCTGGATAAACCCGTTGAACCAGACCTCAGAGACTTCAACAAATGGGTAGCAAGGCATAGAGGAAAAGGCTACTGCCGTCAGACCGTGAAAGATGCCTTTACCAAATTGTCAGAATGTGGAATCGTCAGGGGGCTAAAAAATTTTGGGCATTGGGCCATTCACCGAGTCATCGTCCGAGCGATCGACTCCCTGATACCGCCCAAACCCAAACCGAAAAAAAACTTGCGCTCAGAGAATTCAATTTGCGATTCAGACCCCTCAAACCCGCAATCAGT
>NZ_JAMXOT010000508.1 GCF_024220515.1 Oscillatoria sp. HE19RPO | reverse complement strand
CAATCTATTCATTTGCTGACGGTTGATGGAGTTAAAAAAATCACCTATTTAACTGATGAGCGGCGATGGATCCTTCAGTTCCTAGGGGCCTCCTGCCAGAAATATTATTTACTGACTTGATCAAACCTGCGGAATGTGGGATGTCTCAATTCATGCCGCCAATATTTAAACCATTCCTTTGCAGCGTGAGTCCGGCCATCTTTATATGCAGCAGCCGCTGACCATAAATGTCCAGCCGCATGATAGAAATCTAAAACCCCTACTATGTTTAACGGCTCCAAAAAGTGATAATATAAATTCCAAAATCCTACAGCTCCGTCAGATAACCAGACTACCTTAGAGGCATCCTGAATTCCGGAGCGGAGGGCTTCTACTATCAGTCGGGGAGCTAGGTCGTGAATATTTCCGAGAACCCCGACTAGACGACGGTTATGTAACCGGGTTGCGGGTTTACCGGAACGGGTAAAATCCGCTCCTCATCTCGCTATTATCCCGACTTTTACTTCTCTCCATTGCGTTGCTCCAGATGGACTTTTTTCCGGGGGTCGAAAAGGCACCATCACCCCATCACCCGCTAAAGCTAAAGCCATTGACTGTAACTCAGGAGATAGCTGTTCAGGACTGGGGCTTTCTCCTTGGGGAAAAAGCCGTGAGTTCTTCCGAAAGTTTGGACGTTGCCATCCGTCCCTTTTCCTTCACCCAATTGGCTATTGTTTGAGCGCAAACTTTAATGCCCGTTAACTTTTCTAGTAAATGAGAAGTAATTTCAAAGGGTACAAAAATTGCTAATAAACATCCCAGTTTAATCACTTCATCCGAAGTTTTTTGGTCTGGTTTTATTCAGAGTAACTCGTCAAGAGATACCCTATACCAAATCCGGTTATGAAAAGTCGTTTTTATGGAGTAGCCTGCGCAGGCAGGCTTTGTCTGTATAGCCCCAGGCTTGAGCCTGCGGGTTTTTATAGACCGATTCCAACCGGATTCCCTTAAACTACCATGACACTTGAGCGGGCAACGCCCCACTCGGCGAGACCACTTCACTTGTCCCACAAGGGTTAGCATTGAACGTTGTTGAAAACCTCTACTATTCAAACGAGTCCCACAATGTGGACAAGAAGGCCATTGGGTCGGTAATTGGGCGCGTTTTGTCAACTCCATATAAAACTCCGAGATGTTTGGGAACTGCGCATCTTTAGAGCGCAGAGGAAAAACGAACGAACGGTTTTAACCGCCTATCCCTTGCCTATCCCTTAGTGCTACAATGTAGTCATTAACGTTTTTAGCGTTTCATCCACAGTTGCAAGCTGCAAAGCCTCTGCGCCCCAGGCCAGGATTAACGACAAGTAGGCTCAATGCCTT
>NZ_JAMXOT010000408.1 GCF_024220515.1 Oscillatoria sp. HE19RPO | reverse complement strand
GCAATGCTTGCGCCCCAGGGCGCAAGCATTGCGCCCCTACATTGACGGGGCTATTCCGTTGATCCGTCACTACGAAGGAACGTTTTGGAGATTTTATTTTTTGGAGTTCCCTAACCGAATTCCGTATAAGATGCGA
Organism: Oscillatoria sp. HE19RPO; assembly: GCF_024220515.1. Lineage (GTDB taxonomy): Bacteria > Cyanobacteriota > Cyanobacteriia > Cyanobacteriales > Laspinemataceae > Laspinema. The sequence continues at coordinate 17,305 of NZ_JAMXOT010000408.1, read as the reverse complement.
TCGCCCCCCAACCCATCTCCTTAAATCGGTTTAACCCAATCTCCAACTTCCGGGTGGTCAAACGGTAAGGCTTCACCTTCAATGATTTCTTCTCCGAGTCCCCAGGCATTTTTGACGATTCGTCTAGGAAACTTTCTTTGATCCGATTCGACTATACAAATTTTTTCTTGGACATGAATCACTTGTCCGGTTCCTTTCACCCGCTCTAGATATCCAAGGGATTCCCCACTCTCCGGATCCTTTATCTCTTGGTCGCCCGTCCGATAGATTAGCATTCTTTGGCCCACTTTTACATCATGAATCCAACCTCTATTCATGACAACTTGTGAAGGATTAATGACGTGAGCAACCAACACAGGAAATATCCGATTTTTGAGAGTTAACGCCTCTGGGTTGGGTGTCATTTTTGCTCCTTTGAATCAGGGAGGCGAGGCAGGCCAAATGCCTGCCCCACCCTAACTCAAACTAACTCTATTCTATCCCTTCAATCCGGTCCTCTACTTCTTGATACAACTCGCGCAGGCGGTCTAAATTCTCCTCACTGGTTTCCCAGTACCCGCGTCCATTGGCTTCTAGCAAGGTGGTGACCATCTTGCGGAACGAGTTGGGATTGAGGTTCAGCAGGCGTTTCTGCATCTCCTCATCCTTCATAAAGGTCTCGTTCGCTTCCTCGTACACCCAGTTATCCACGGCACCTGCTGTGGCACTCCATCCCATCGTATTCACGAGGCGTTTCGAGAGCTCGCGGACGCCTTCGTAGCCGTGGGAGAGCATTCCCTCGTACCACTTGGGATTGAGCATTTTGGTGCGCGTATCTAAGCGGACGGTTTCCGAGAGGGTTCGCACTTGGGCGTTGGCGGTGGTGGTGTCGGCGATGTAGGCTGCGGGTTTCTTGCCGTCGCCGCGTAAGGTGCCGATGACTTTGGTCGGGTCGGAGTCGAAGTAGTGAGAAACGTCGGTGAGACTGATTTCCGAAGAATCCAAGTTTTGGAACGTGACATCGGCAGTTTTCAAGGAAGACTCGAAAATCTGACGGTCCTGTTCCATTGTTCCTGGATTATCCGAGGAGAAGGCAAAGGATTTACGAGTGAGATACATTTCTTGTAACTCGTTCTCGCTTTCCCAGGTGCTATTCTCCACGGCTAAGTTGACGTTGGAGGCGTAGGAACCGGAAGCGTTAGAAAAGACGCGGGTAGCAGCTTGGCGCAGGTTGATTCCCATCTCTTCGGCTTGTTTCATCGCGTGTTTACGGATGAAGTTCATCTCTAACGGTTCATCAGCTTCAGCAGCCATTTTCACCGCTTTGTCTAACAGGTTCATTTGGTTGATAAACAAGTCGCGGAAGACGCCGGAACAGTTAATCACCACGTCGATGCGGGGACGTCCTAACTCTTCTAAGGACAGCAGTTCCAGTTTGTTGACTCGTCCCAAGGCATCGGGAACGGGTTTGACTCCCACCATCCACATGATTTGCGCCAGGGATTCCCCGTAGGTTTTGATGTTGTCGGTTCCCCAGAGGACGCAGGCGATGGTTTCGGGCCATTCTCCGTTATTTTCCCGCCGTTGCCGGTCTAACAGGCGGTCTACAACGATTTTGGCCGAAGTGACTGCTGCTGCGGTGGGGATGGATTGGGGGTCGAGGGCGTGGATGTTCTTGCCGGTGGGCAATACATCGGGGTTGCGGATGGGGTCGCCACCGGGTCCGGGGAGGACATATTCCCCTTCTAAGGCGCGCAATAAGGCCCCGAGTTCGTTGTCGGCGCAAATTTGCTGGAGGCAGAATTCCAGGTACTCAAACAGGGGTTTGAGGTCGTCGTTGCTGACGTCGGGATATCCTGATTGATGCAGGGATTCGACCCAAGGGGCTTTTTTGCCCATGTTGAAGAAGTTTAGTTTGGAGACAAGTGAGACTCGTCCTTCGGCATCGGTTTGTTCTTGGACAAGGGCGGCGACTGCGGCGCGAGTGGCTTGAATAATCGCTTGTAACAGTTCAACGTCTTCTAGGATGCCTTTATCGTTGTTGGCATAGAGTTCGTCGATGTCTCGTCCGATGCTGTTGGCGATAATCCTCAGCAGACTCTTGACCCCTTCTTCTTCGCGATCGAGGGAGGCGATGTTGACTAAGGTGGCGATCGCCTCTTCAGCAGAAGGCGGTTTCCCAATCACGTGCAACCCACAGGGTAACAACCGCGATTCGATTTCCATCAGCTTACGGTAAACTTGACCCACCACATTATCCCGTTCCTCGGGAGTCAGGTCGATCGCATCTTTGTCCGGTAAGTTGATATCCTGATCCAAATTCACCAACCGGCATTTATCCATGATGGTGTTGACGATCGCCACTCCCCGTCCACTCTCTTTCAGAGTTTGATAGGACCCAATCAACTCATTCAGTTCTTGCAGTCCCTTATATAACCCCGCATTCTCTGCCGGTGGCGTCAAATAGCTAATGGTTTCCGCATAAGACCGACGTTTGGCAATGGTCGCCTCAGAAGGATTATTAGCCGCGTAATAGTAGATATTCGGAATCTTGCCAATCAAGCTGTCGGGATAGCATTCCCCAGACATCCCCATTTGCTTCCCAGGCATGAATTCCAAGGACCCATGAGTGCCAAAATGGAGCACCGCATCGGCCCCCCAAATTTGCTCTAAATAGGTGTAGTAAGCCGCAAATCCATGATGGGGACTGGCCGATCGCGAGAATAGCAACCGCATCGGGTCTCCTTCATAGCCAAACGTCGGCTGAATCCCAATAAAGACGTTTCCAAATGACTTGCCATACACCAACAAGTTTTGGCCGTCGGTGTTCAGATGTCCCGGAGGCGGTCCCCAGTTTTCATGCAGTCGTTCGGAATAGGGGGTCAGTTTTTCATACTCTTCCACCGACATCCGATAGGCGACATTCAATTCTGGGCTATTGTACTGCGCTTGGGCATCGTGGATGACTTCCAGCATCAGTTGTTCCGCCGACTCAGGCAACTCAGGAAGATCATACCCGTTGCATTTGAGGGCGTTCATCACTTCATAGATGCTGCCAAACACATCTAAATAGGCCGCAGTTCCCACGTTGCCTTTATCTGGGGGGAAGCTAAAAATGGTGATTGCCAGTTTTTTATCCAGTTTCGGCTTGCGGCGTAGGGTCGCCCATTTAATCGCCCGTTGGGTGACGGTTTCGATGCGGTCCTGGAGGGCGATCGCCTTCCCGGTAGCCCCATCCCGTCCCGATAAAATAATCGGTTCGATCGCCCCATCCAATTCAGGAATCGCAATCTGTAGCGCTACTTGAATCGGGTGTAACCCCAAATCACTATCCTGCCATTCTTCCGTGGTTTGGAACACCAACGGCAAGGCCACCATATAGGGCCGATTTAAGCGTTTCAAAGACTCGATCGCCTTGGGATGGTCTTGACGGGCGGGACCTCCCACCAAGGCAAATCCAGTCAACGAAATCACCGTATCTACCAACGGCAGGGGTTCCACTCCTTTCGCCCCCACATCCCAGAAATAGGCATCCACCGGCTTAGAAAAGTCCAACCCTCCGGCAAATACCGGAATCGGGCGTGCACCCAAGGCTTCGATTTCCTGAACCATTGCCACATAATGGGCATCATCCCCGGTAACCAGGTGGGTGCGTTGCAGCACTAACCCAATACAGGGGGCCAGAGGGTCTTTGAGGTCATCGGAAATGTCATCCCGGCTGTTGTACCAGTTCAGATAATCCTTGACATCATCAAACATTTTCGGGGCCAAGGGATGCCAGACCCCCATATCCAGATAAACTACTGGATCCTGGAATTTGACCGTTTGTTCACCTTTGAAGACGTATTTATCTGCCAACATCAGCAGGAAGTTTTCCAGGTTTTCTGAGGAACCTCCCAACCAATATTGGAAACTCAGCATGAAGTTGCGGGCATCCTGGGCCTTGTCCATCGGCAGATATTTCAGGACTTTGGGCAAGGTTTGCAGCAACTTGAGCATTCCATCTTGGAAGGAAGAACCGGATTTTTCCTTGCGCTTCTTCATAAATTGCCCGATCGCGCTCTTGGATTGACCCAATTGCGCCATCGAGAAACTGCCCATTTTATTCAGACGCATCACCTCCGGCATGGAGGGAAACACCACAGCGACATCCAGGCGATCGCGGTGGGGTTCGACTGCGGCAGTCACTTTTTGGGCTAAATCTTCAATGAAAATTAGGGAAGCAATAAAAACATTTGCCGTGGCTAGATCCTGCTTAAAAGCCTCGTAGTTATTCGAGTCACGCAGTTCTTCTATCAAGTAACCACTGATTTCAATGGCTAAATTTTGGTTATTTTCGTTGATTGAGCGAACCGCAGACGATAAAGCACTCTGATACTGGGCTTCTAGCACGACATAGACCACCTTCAGCAAAGAACGCCCTCTGAGGTCATCCGGGGCGATGTGTCGAATGGTGGGCTTGACGTGAGTGAACATGAAGTTAGGCTCCTTTTAGATGCGCTTGCAGCAATTTAGCAGTTAGGTTTGAGGGCTAGAATTTAGGGTCTAGCCACTCCAACGCAAAAGTGGCAACTGTAAGAGTTTTTACCAAAAAATGCGTCTCTCTGGGGAGTTTTCGCCCGGATCCGACACAATTCGATAAGAAACGATTGCCAATTGTGTACTTTTGTTAAGTTTATTAGCAGGTATTTACTTTACCATGCGATTTACATAAATTCATAATCTGGCCGAATTTAGACGTTTCCGTTATTGATTTAACAGATTTGTGATTGATTATTACAGCAATGTAACCCGAATTGAGAAGTTGAGGCTGGAGTTACCGCCAGAGAAAAGAGTCCGCAGCCATAAGCATCGGCGGTAAGTGAGGTAAAAAGCCAACGCTGCCAAGGGCGACAATCATTCCATCTCCCGGTTCAAATCAATGGATGGGTTATCGAGGGACCCCCCGTAATCACGACCTTGGTTAATCTTTGAAAAAGAATAAACAGTCTTTATATCCGAAACCCAATTATTAAGGTAGAATACGGACCATATCCGTCAGTTGTTGACGGATAAAAAACTTCTGGTGTGGGGAAAATCAAATGAGTTTGGCGGTTTACAATGAAAGTTTTTACTTGGCGAATAATCCGGATATTCAACAAGCGGTTAATTCCGGAATCTTTACATCCGGTCTGAGCCACTTTCAAATATTTGGATTGGGGGAAGGAAGAGTCCAAGTTTCTCCCTTTTATGACGAAGCAACCTATTTAGTCAACAATCCCGATGTTGCAGCAGCGGTGAGTAATCGAACCCTAACTTCTGGATTGCAACACTTCATTCAACTAGGGGAAGCAGAAGGACGGGTAAGTATTTCCCCGCTTTGGAACGAAAGCACCTATTTATCCCTAAACCCCGATGTAGCGGGGGCAGTGAATAGTGGACTTTTGGCTTCAGGATTGCAACATTTTCTGGCCTTGGGAAATGCTGAAGGACGCCCAGGGGTCCCCAATTTTTCCCAGACCCCTGCCGGGTTTAACGAAACCGCTTATTTAGCTCTTAATCCCGATGTCAGAACCGCAGTAGAGTCCGGGGTACTCAGTTCAGGATTAGCCCACTATCAAAGTTTTGGACAATTTGAGCCGAATCGGGGTGGGGTGTTCTTCGGTACCCCAGGGAGTGATACGATTAATGCCTTTGGGCAATCGACGGGTATTCTCGGCGTTGGACTCTCTAATATTACCCCATTAGGGATTGGTGGACTCGATGGAATTCCTACCAGTTTAGGAGTCGGAGAAATCGACACCTTAATTGGAGGAACGGGAGTCGAGATTTTTAATATTGGCATCGGGATTACTCCCTTAAAACCTAACCCACAAAAATTGTATGTGGGACAGGGAAATTTGGACTACGCCCTGATTAAGAACTTTCAGCTAGAGCAAGATTTAATTTTGCTGGCGGGGGAACCGAGGGAGTATCGGTTTGATGCTGCCAATGGAAATTTCCTAATCTCTACCGCCGGGGGTGATTTGGTGGGGATTGTAGAAGGAATTTCCAATCTGCAAATCAGAAATATTTTTGATGATAGCACGTTTATCTTATCCGGTGGAGAAGGGACGGTCATCACCGAAGTTCCGGGGTTCAACGATAGGGTTTATTTAGCGGTTAACCGGGATGTAGCAGCAGCAGTGGAAGCAGGGGTTTTTGCCTCGGGATTAGCCCATTATCAACAATTTGGTCAGAATGAAGGGCGAGTTGGGGTGTTTACCGGGTCCAGTGGCAGCGATGAAATTACCGGATTTGGTCAGAATACCACTCTGGTGGGAGTCTCACTCTCAGTGGTAGCGGATTCGCCGAACCAAGATGTGGTGATTACGAGTCAGGGAACGGGTCAGGTGGATGTGTTAGTCGGCGGGACTGGGGGTGATACATTTGTCTTGGGAACGGGGATTAGCTTTGCGAATTCAGTGATTCAACCGTTCTATATCGGGAATGGAAATGAAGATTATGCCTTGATTCGCAACTTTGAACCCGGAAAGGATCAGATTCAGTTAGGGGGGAATCCAGAGGAATATACCTTCCAGGCATCCGATGGCAATTTCAATATTTTCCGCAATCCCGGTGATTTAGTGGGGATTATCGAGGGAGTGACGAATTTAGAGGTGACACAAACCTTTACGACGGGACGATTCTTGATGAGTTAAACGGACACCGGCGATCGGCATTGTTTGTGCTAACTGGAAACCGGGTGGCGATCGCCATCCGGTTTCAGTTGAGGGAGAATGCGTGTTAGGTGCGATCGCGCGCTTGTTTAATCAGGTCCACAATCTTAGGATGACCTTCTTCTGCCGCCCAAACCAACGCGGTCCAGTTATTGCGGTCCTTCGCCCGAATATCTGCACCGCAGTCGATTAAACATTGTACCACGGCTTCATGTCCATTTCCGGCTGCCGTAATTAAAGCCGTCACCCCAAACTCACTTTGGGCATTGATATCTGCACCCGCAGCAATTAACGCCTCGACCACCTCCACTTTACCAGAACCAGACGCACTCATCAACGCTGTCCACCCATCATTATCGGCATTGTTAGCATCGGCCCCCGCATCAAGTAATAATTGCACCAATTCCAGATTGCCACTCTCCGCAGCAGCGGTTAAAGCTGTTAATCCATCGGCATCTTTTTGATTCACGTCAGCATTTCCCTGGAGTAACGCCTCCACCTGAGATTTTTCTCCGGTTTTAATCGCCTCGATTAACTCAGTCATCCCTGATCTCCTCTGTGATTATAAGGTGATTAACTACCCACAACGTCTGATATTCTATCGAGAATCTAAACCCTAAACTTTAAACTGTAAATTGACATCATGGCAGGCATTGATATTGTAATTTTGTCCAATGGTCCCGGAGAATTAGCCACCTGGGTGCGTCCCGTGGTTCGCGCCTTGGTACAACAACTGGGCGATCGCCTAGCAGAAGTGCGGATTTCCGTGATTCTCTCCCCTTGTCCCCATGCTACGGGAAAAGAAGCGGCGATCGCCCGGTCTTATCCAGAAATTGACCGAGTACAGGAGGCACAACACTTTTGGCCCTTTCTACTCCGGGGAAAAACTGCCGAGAATTGGGACTGGCGAGAAAAAGGGGTGGTTCTCTTCCTCGGGGGTGACCAATTTTTTACCCTAATCCTCGGCAAACGCTTGGGGTATCGGACCGTTATCTATGCTGAACGGGAAGCGCGCTGGCAACAGTGGATTGACCGTTTTGCCGTGATGAATAGTCAGGTACAACCCCAGGATTCCGAGCAATATGTCCATAAATTTACCATAGTCGGGGATTTAATTGCCGATGTTGTGGGGGATGGGGGAAACGAAGAGGAGGAAAGAGGAGAATGGGGTGAGACAGGGGAATTGATTGGACTGCTACCGGGGTCGAAAGCGGCGAAATTGATGCAGGGAGTTCCGTTGTGTCTGGCGATCGCTGAATGTATCCATCAAGTGCGACCCGATACCCAATTTGTGATTCCTGTTGCGCCAACCGTAGAGATAGAAACTCTAGCCAAATTTGCCAATCCCCAACAGAATCCGGTCCTGGAATTAGTGAATGGCACTGCTGGGGAGTTAAAACAAGATGAGAACAACGGTATGGCATATTTGGAAACCGCCAGTAGATTGAGAGTGCAACTTTGGAGGCGATCGCCCGCTTATGACCTCCTCTCCCAATGTACCCTCTGCCTCACCACCGTCGGTGCCAACACCGCCGAACTCGGTTCCCTCGGCATCCCCATGATCGTCCTCCTCCCCACCCAACAACTAGACGCCATGCGCGCCTGGGATGGATTACCAGGCATCCTAGCCAACTTACCTTTATTCGGCTCAATCTTTGCCAAACTAATTAACCGCATCGTCTTACGCCAAGGCAAACTCTTCGCATGGCCCAACATTTGGGCAAAAACCGAAATCGTCCCCGAACTCGTAGGCAAACTGCAACCCCAACAAGTCGCCGAAATCGCCATAGATTGGTTAGAAAACCCCCAAAAACTCCAACTCATCCGAGATAAATTACAGTCAGTCCGAGGACAACCCGGTGCCGCCCATCACATCGCTGAAATCATCATAGAAGAAATCAACACCCAATTCAATTAACCCAAACCCTCTCGGGGCAATTCGCAACTTGCCCCCTATTTTTCATTTCCAAACCAGACTTAAAAGTATCTCCAAATTTTCCAAAATAATATAAAAAAACACCTTGTCGCACGTTTAATCTTGTTGTATAATAAAAGAACATACGCTTCAAGAACATCAGGAGGAATCAGGGTGAATACCCCTAACGCCAACTATGACCAAACTTGGAAAGAAGCTTTAGAAGACTATCTCGAACCCTTCATGGCCTTCTTTTTCCCAGAAGTTCATAATCTCATCGATTGGAGCCGAGGATACGAATCCCTGGACAAAGAACTGCAACAAATTACCCCCACCGCCACCAGTGGAGAAAGAGAAGCGGATAAACTCTTCAAAGTCTGGCAAAAAAATGGCGAAGAAGCCTATATTTTGATTCATATCGAAGTCCAGAGTCAAGAAGAGTCAGTTTTTCCCGAACGGATGTACATCTACCATTATCGGTCCTTTGACATCCACAAAAAAGTGATTAGCCTAGCCATCCTAGGAGACGATCGCCGGTCATGGCGGCCCAAATCCTACAGCTATGAACTCGGAGGCAGTTCTATCCGCTTTGAATTTCCCATCGCCAAACTCCTCGACTATGAAAGCCAATGGGAGACCCTTAAAACCAGTCTCAATCCCTTAGCCTTTTTAGTCATGGCCCATTTAAAAACCCAAGCCAGCACAGGAAATGCCGAAGAACGGGAACAGTATAAATGGGAGTTAGTACAGAACCTCTACCAACGAGGCTATACTGAAAACGAGGTCATCAATCTATTTCGATTACTAGACTGGATGATGACCCTACCCGAAAGCCTACAACAAAGTTTTGACACCAAACTCAAAAACTATCAGGAGGAACGAAAAATGCCCATTCTGAGCAATATCGAACGTCGCGCCCTGGAAACTGGTCGCCAAGAAGGTCGCCAGGAAGGTCGCCAAGAAGGTCGCCAAGAAGGTTTAGAAGAAGGTCTCCAACGAGGTGCCCAAACCGCTCGTCGGGAGATGATTTTGGAAGTCTTGAACGCGCGGTTTAACCCAGTGCCAGCCGAGGTGATTGACCGGATTAATCAAATCTCTGATTATGAGACTTTACAGCAACTGCTCGAACGGGGACTTTCTATCGGGTCCCTGGCGGAATTTGAGGAAGTTCTTGCCTCGATAATGACTGACAATTAAATCTTTAATCTATGGGAAAGGATAGGGCAGGGCCTTGTCCTTTCCCATAGATTACGAAACTAGACAGAACACTCACGGGGAGGAAAATATGCCGATTCTGAGCAATGTCGAACGTCGCGCAATGGAAGCCGCTCGCCAGCAAGGTATCCAACTTGTTCGGGAGATTGTTTTGGAAGTTTTGAACGATCTCTTTAACCCAGTGCCACCGGCAGTGACTGACCGGATTAATCAAATCTCTGATTTGGCGACTTTAAAGCAACTGCTCAAACGGGGAATATCTATCGGGTCCCTGGCGGAATTTGAGCAAGTTCTGGAATCCATGCTGACTCTCGATTAAAGATTCACGCCATCTGCCGGGACAGGGTGGGGTCTTGTCCTTGGGGATGAAATGGGGGACAAACTGCACTACAATCAGGGAAAATGATGTGAAGCTGGGAAATATCAGTCCCGGGCCTGCACGGAAACTCGATCTCACAACCCCACTAACCCGGTTCCGGGAATCAATCGATTAATCAAGGGTAGGCAACATGAGCGAACAACGACAAACCGCCTATTTAGAACTGATTCAATCCCTCCTGAATTGTCCCAGTGGCGAGGAAGTGGGGGTATTGAGCGCCCACCAGGAACTCATCGATGAGGGTTTGGTGCAGGTGATGCGAGCCGAAGCGGAAAAGAGGGCACAACAGGAGCCTGGGTATGCAGGCTGGTTGCGGAATTTTGCGAGTAAAGTAGAAACTGTTAACTATTCCCTGTCTCGACTACAAACTAAACTGGCAGCAGATACCCTGTTACAGCAAGGGTTCCAACAGTATCTACATAGTCAATATCCCCTAGCTTTTCAATCTTTGCAAGAGTGCCTCGCATTGTATCAAGAAATCGGGGATAAGCCTGGTATGGCAACCTCTTGGGGACAGTTGGGATATATCGAGCTAAATCGGGGGAACTCGGATGAGGCGGAGCATCTGTATCGGCAATCTTTGGCAATTAAAACCGAATTGGGCGATCGCTCCTCTATGGCAACCTCTTGGGGACAGTTGGGATATATCGAGCTAAATCGGGGCAACTGGGATGAGGCGGAGCGTCTGTATCGGCAATATTTAGAAGTCATGACTGAATTGGACGATCTTTCCGGTATGGTAACCTCTTGGGAAGTCTTGGGATATATCGAGCAAAATCGAGGCAACTAGGATCAGGCGGAGCATCTGTATCGGCAATATTTAGAAGTGATGACCGAATTAGGCGATACCGCGCTGGAGCAGACTTTCAGATGACTCAACACCCGGCAGGGGTTAAAACTAATAGCTAAAGTCGGTTAAAACCGACTGAAAACATCGCTGGAGCAGACTTTCAGACGATGGCGTGGGTTTAAAACCTAGCCTTGTCAAGGTGTATTGATTTGTAGGGGCGCAAGGCATCGAAGCCCCTACAAGAAACAATGATTTTTCGACATCAAATTTACCTCTTGTAGGGGCGAAACGAGAAGCGCCTGTCCAAGAAATAACGATTTTTCGTCATTAAATTTATCACCTTGACAGGGCTAGGGTTAAAACCCCGCCTGTAGAGGCGCTTCGCGAAGCGCCCCTACAGTCAAAAAGCGACTAAAAACCCTACCAGATAAGACTTGCAGTCGGTTGAAACCGACTTGATTCTGTTAGGCGGGGGTTTGAACCCCCGCAGGTTGTCGCAACCCCCGCAGGTTGTCGCAACCCCTCCCAGTTGTCGCAACGGGTGCAAAATGTCCGTATAGCCCCACCCTTTAAAATGCGGGTTTTTACAAACCTGATATCAACAGCAAAAATCAAGGAGTCAAGACATGAAATTTCAAGATTTTATAGAATTTTTTCCGGCAGCGATTCAAGCGAATTCTGTCAACTTAAACCCAGAACAGTTAGCAGAAATTGTGAAATTGCTAGAAGGGTTAGAAAGTCAGCCAGAAAGCACCCGTGATGCCCTCAAGGTTTGGATTAGAAATCATCCCGACGTGAGAGAGGCAGTCATTAATTTTGCTTATCAAAAAGATGTGAACAATACTCCTGAGCCGGACCGCGAAAATGTCAACTCACCGCGACGGAAGCAGAGTAGTGAGGTGGAAATTTTACAAAACTTGTTTGAACTACGTAAACAGGCTAAGTTGCAACAGGATGCACCCAAAAACTTGCCACCCCAAAATAATTAATTTAATTTGTATCTCTAAATCGAATGTCTTTTTTGCTGTATGCTCCCAATGTTCATCTGTTTGCTTTCCATCTGGGGGAGATAGAGTACCCGGATAGTGTTCCCGATGATCAACTCCATTATTTACCCGATCGCTGTCTGGAGATTTTTCACCAGTTCCAGATTCAGCAGGCGTTAAATCTGCGAGCAGTTACCCCTAATCTGCGGATGGATCTCCTCGAAGGTACGAGCGAGGAGAATATTCTGCTGAGTTTAGAAGGCAAGCTCGCCGATAAACAGAAGATAACCGGGGTTGTGGGGTATTTACAACTGTATGATAGCTATGCTCTCTATTTAAACCTGCGAATTCCTGAACTGCATGAGTCTCAAAATCGAACCCAATCTGTCGATGCAGCTATTTTCAAAGAGTTTAATTCTAATCACCAGTGGATATTGGATAGTTCTATTGGGCAGGTGATTATTTTAACGGGCTGGCTGTCTCAGGCGCAACAGCAGCAAGGACCGATAATTTGGCAACAAATGGCGGATTATTGCCTGCAAAGTTTTCTGGCAACATCAGACTCTCCCTTGCCGCCTTGTTATCAAGTGAATCAACTGTTTGGGAGTCCGGTTTTTGAATATGGTGACCCTCGGAATCCGGATAAAACCCAGACGATTTGGGTTTGGTTATTTTTGGATGAGTCGGATGAGGCTGAAAAACCATCCGCTGACGCAGACTCCAATCTCTGTTTCCTGGATCAAGAATTACTGGATTTATTTTTTTATCGCCAAAAGGTGATTAAAACGTTTGAATTGAGCCGGGAAAATTATCGGGATACTCGCGCTCAATATCAAAAGATGGGAGATGAAGTGGAAGCGATTCGTTCCCTGATTTTGGATAAGAAATCTAGTCCGGAAAAGTTGTCGGAATCAACTTTGATTGACTTACAAAAATCTCTGGTGGAGTTATTAGAGTTGGATATCAGTTTTTCGGAGAATTTAAGGGTGTTAGAGACATCTCGCCTCACTTTGAAAGCGAATGCGAGCAATTATCGCAAAAAGCTGGCGCTGATTCAAAGTTATTACCCCCAGGAAAAGTTAGATATTTTGGAGAGTTTTGGGGATAAAAATTGCGTGAATTTTCCGGAGCAAATCAAACTGGATTTGGGCTATTTTAGGCATATCCGGAGTTTGGCGGATAAGGCAGTGGCTTCGATTCGCGGTATTGTGGAAATTGAACAAACCCAACGCGATCGCCTGCGTCAAGACCAAGAAAAACAGCTCGAAAATACCATCCAGGCGATCGGACTGGCGGTGGGAACTGGCGCTATTTTTGCATCAAGTGCGGGATCAATCACCGACCCTTGGCGGAGTCCTTGGGCAGCAGATCGCTCCTCTTATCCCCATCCCTTTCTGATTGCTGTTTTCGAGAGTCTTCTCCTGGCGGCGATCGTTTATGTTGGTGTCAAATGGTGTCAAAATCGGGGGGGAAACGGAAAAAAAATTGACCCAATTCAATTGAGGGGCCAGGAACCGGGGTTCTGCCCCAAATTTAGTCTCGATTCCACAGATGTGGTAAAGAACCCCGGTTTCTAAACACGGGTTGAATTAGTGGATGTCTATGTGCCCTTGGGATTGGTAGAACGTCGCGAACCCAAGCAACCGAAACCGGGGCAAAATCGAGAAACCCTAGGGCAAGATTGGGAACAAAAAGTAGAGACGATTACCCCAATTGCCGAGGATGAGTTTTTTAATCGGGTTTTGCAGCAGGGGCAAAGTCCCAAAAGTCAGGGGCGACGGATTGCGGTGATTGGCGAACCGGGTTCGGGAAAAACGACGCGGTTACAGGCGATCGCCGATTGGATTTTAGCCAACAATCTCGGCATCCCGATTTGGATACCGTTGGCAGAATTTACCGAACCGACCCTGGTGGATTATTTGCAAGAAAAATGGCTGAAGTTGGCGGGGGTTGAAGAGGCAATACCCTCTCTCCAAGACCACAAAGACCATCTATGGTTATTGATGGATGGATTGGATGAAATGGTAGCCCGGATTGAACGGCCCCATGTGTCCCAGTTATTGACTGGGTGGGTGCAGTCAGCACGGGTGGTCATCACCTGCCGGGTGAATGTGTGGGAAGCGGATCAAAATGCCTTTTCCGGGTTTGATGTGTATCGGAATTTACCCTTTGAGGTGGAGCAGATGGAACTGTTTATTCGGCGGTTTTTTGCCCAGAGTGGTTAAAATTAGAAAAACAGAACCTTTTACCCTTATGCAAGTTCATCCGTCTCTCCCTCCACTCCATCATCTCCCGAAGTCGTTACCCCTGGATGGGGCGGTGCGAATTGAGTTGGAATCCGGTGTTCCAATTTTTCGAGCATCAACAAATGTGCAGGCTCGGATTGTGATGTTGTTGGAAAAACAGCAACTTGAAGCGTTAACTGAGTCAGAAGAACAGGAATTAGATGCTTATGAGGAAATTGATGATTATCTAAGTTTTGTCAATCGCACGATTCGGAATTTGGCAGTTGCACCCAATTCGCAATCTTCTGGTTTAGGGGCAGATTTATACAGTCCGGTGGCTTTGTTGGATGATGAGGGGGTGATTGCGTTGGCACAGCTTAAGTTAGATGCTGGGCAAAATGAGCGTTTGGGCGATCTGCAAGGGAAAGGAAAGGCTCAGGGGTTAACTCAATCGGAGCGATATGAACTAATGATGTTAATGCAGAGTTATCGCTTAGGGTTATTGCGAAAATCCGAAGCCTTAGCCGAAGCAAAAGTGCGGGGATTAACCCCCAATCTTGCCCCATGAGTTTATCAGATCCGGTACGTCAAATCGTTCGTCAACGTCCCGGAAACTGTTGTGAATATTGTTTGAACCATCAAGATTACATTATGGGTCGCTTACAGGTTGATCACATACTACCAGTGGCGAACGGGGGTGGTGATGAGATAGAAAATCTCTGTTTAGCTTGTGAATTGTGTAATCAATGATTCAAACCGGGTTAGAGGAAATTTGAGAATATTGGTTTTTATAACTCTCGATTTTAGAGCATCTCGTTTGATGGTGCGCCACCGATTGATTGAATTGATGGTATCGAGAACACCTTGTACTTGACCGCTTCTTGGGTTGTAGTTATAATGTAATTACATCCTGCCTTTAAGGCCATCCCAGCATGAGCAAAGTGATTAAAACCCGAATCGTTAAAATTGGCAACTCCCAAGGTGTGCGTATTCCTAAACTGCTGTTAGAGCAAAGCGGTATTCAGACAGAGGTTGAAATCGAAGTGGAAGGCGATCATCTCACGATTCGCACCGCACGACGGTTAAGAACAGGCTGGGAGCAAGCCTTTGCAGCAATGGCGAAAGAACAATATGATGTTCTTCTCGATCAAGTCAACAGTACCGATTGGGAGCAAAGCGAATGGGAGTGGTAGCCCAGCGTTTTGATGTTTTTTTGGTTAATCTTGATCCCACAATTGGCAGTGAAATTTAGAAAACACGACCCTGTGTGATTATATCACCCGATGAAATGAACCGTTATATTGCCACGGTGATTATTGCACCAATGACGACGAAAGGGAAAGCCTACCCGACTCGGATTGCCTGTCAGTTTCAGGGTAAGGAGGGGCAAATTGTTCTGGATCAAATCCGCACCATTGATAAAACTCGATTGGTCAAAAAACTGGGTCAAATTAGTCCAGATGAGCAAAGCCGAGTTCTCGACTCCTTGGCGGAGATGTTTGCCGAGTGAGCCAATCGAGGGGGTATCAGCTCATCATCACCTAAACCCCAAGCAAGGGCGATCGCTCATTACCGGCACGATAAACGATGCTTTAGTGGTTATTTCTTGATTCCTTAAACCATAATGCCATGACGATCTCAACTCCAACTTCTGCCGATGCTCTGATTGCCGCCCTCCATGAACCGGGACGGGAAAACCTCCTTGATTTGGTACGCAACCCCTTGCGCTTGACCTTGCTCTGCATGACTTGGGATGGGTCATCGTTGCCGGATACCCAGGCGGAGTTGTATGCCCGTTATCTAAAAGAGGTGTATCAGTGGAATCAGAACTTGCAGGAGTTGCGCGACCATGCCCAGCGTTGTGGCACAAATATCACGAATTTGAAGCAGGAGTTGAATCGGCAACTGGGGGAACTGGCGAAGGCGGCGTTGAATTTGCCCTAGGAGCGATTTCGGTTATCCCAGGCTTTGGTAGAAAAGCATTTGGGAGAGGAATTGGATGAGACATCTTTGGGTTATTTGGCGTTGCGGTTGGGCTGGCTGAATCGAGTCGGCAGAGATAAGCGAGGGGATTCGATTTTTGCGTTTTATCATGCGACGTTTCAGGACTATTTTGCGGCGTTGGCGGTGGAGGATTGGGATTATTTTCTGCCCAAGGATCATTGCGATCGTCCAGTGGCGGGGAAGCAGTATCGGATTTTTGAACCGCAGTGGAAACAGGTGATTTTGTTGTGGTTGGGGCGTGAGGATGTTGTTGAGGAGAAGAAGGAGGGGTTTATTCGGGCGTTCGTTGAGTTTGAGGATGGGTCTATGGGCTTATATTGGTTTCACGCTGTTTTTCTCGCCGCAGCAGGAATTGGTGAATTTAAAACCTGTTCTCAAGTTGATGTAGTTAATGCCATTGTTAAGCAGATAGTTAAATGGGGTTTTGGTTATTACAACCAGGAAAAACAGGAATGGTGGGGTTATTTCAATCAAATTCAAAAAGATGCTAGGGAAACTATTTTCCAAACCGATCGCAAACGCGCTGTTCAAGAACTTTACCAAATGCTTGAACATCCCCAATGCCATGAATATCCCCGTAGGCTGGCTGTCTATACTTTACGAGAAATCGGGCAAGGCAATCAAACGGCGATCTCTGGTTTGATTAAAATCCTCGAAACTGCTGAAGATAAATATACCCGTGTTGAGTAATTTAGCCTTTACAGGCTTAGTCTAACTTACAATGTAAAGTTTTGTATTGACATTCAACATTTCTGGGATTATTATGATAAAATCTGGAAGCCGCGAAATAAGACGCCGTTGGACCCAACATAAAGGACGACACAAGTTAACCGCAAGCGTTAGCGAATGCGGTTCAACTTCATTCTTAGGCATCAAGTACAGATTCCAGAACATCTTGACTTATGGACGACTTGACTTATGGACGACGAGCTACTTAAAAAATACCTTGAATACGCTAACAGCGAAGAGTCCCTTGCAGTTCTCTTTGTAAAAAAGCATCTCGCTCAAGCAAAAGGGCATTGGATAGATATTGTCGATTGCCAACGCTATGAAATGTACTCAGATGAGTTACTACATTTCAGATTCGTCCTAGGTGGTCTGTATAAGAGAAAGA
>NZ_JAMXOT010000407.1 GCF_024220515.1 Oscillatoria sp. HE19RPO | reverse complement strand
GGGGCGCAATGCTTGCGCCCCAAGGGCGCAAGCATTGCGCCCCTACATTGACGGGGCTACTACGAACGTTTTGGAAGTTTTATTTTTTGGAGTTCCCTTGAGGACTGGGTGCTTTGCCTCATAAGGGGCGTAACTTGGCATCCGCCAAGTCACGCGGTAACGACTGAAGTCGTTACTACGAACATCTCCCCCATCCTCCCCATCTCCCCCATCAACCAAGGACATAAGACATAAGACATAAGACAAATGACCCATTTAGTTAGACAAGCAGCGAGCACAGGGTTCGACCCAACCGCGTAGGAAATAGTACATCAAGGTGTAGAATTCCTCGACGACTCGGCTGGTGAGGGCCAAGCTGGTGGCATTGGGGATGAGGTCATAAATGCTGGTGCGAACTTGGTCTAAGGCGCAGATTTCGGGATACAAACTGGGCGATCGCGGGATGACATCCAGATCCAGGCGTTGAAAGGCTAGGCTGGCCCTGGGTAAGTGCAAAACCGAGGCGACGACGATCAGCCGAGGGTTGCGGTTAGCCCGTCGAGGGATGAGTTCTTGAACCGCTTCAGCACTTTGCCGGATATTTTCCACTTTATTTAAAACAAAAATATGAGTAGGAGACACGCCTTGGGCGATCAAGAGGCTTCTAATGATGTCCGCTTCGAGGATATCTGTGGAGTTGACCGAATACCAAGGCGCGCTCACCCCTTGCCAGGGAAAGGGTTGGGGTCGGGCGGCGATAATGACCCGAGGGGAATGGCCCACCTGTTGTTGGAGTTGGTACTGACGAACGGTGGTGACGATCAGATCGCTCATACTTGCTTCTATCAATTCGGGCTGATAGGGCAAAGAGGGCTGGGAAATGCCCGAGGATAAGAGGACAATGCCTTCGGGACGACCGACAACGGGGACGAGATTAGGGTTTCCCTGGGCTGGACAAACTGAGGCGATGGGAAAATTAGAGCGAATCAGCCAATACTGATAGTTTTGCGCCAGCCAAGGCACGCTACAGAGAACCAAGACAGCGAGGGCGGCACCAACTAGATACAGTCGATTTAGTAGCAACTTCCGGGTGGCCGCGCATAATAGAACGATGCATAATCCTAAGGGTCGCAGGGGAAACGAGAGGATGTACCACAGGGTGGCAACCCCCTGTTCCGTGGGAAAGAAAAACGCTAAGACAATAATACTTAAGAGGATTGCGCCCCCGAGCCAGGTTAGGTATTCCCGAGGAATAAGCTGGAGGAGGACATACCAGATGAGGAGGGCGACAATCACCCACAAAAGAAGCTGGGTTATGACTAGAAACATTGCGGGACGTCCTCAAGGTGCAAGTGATACCAAATCCGGGTGTTAAAAGTTAGTTTTCTCCATGAGCCTGCGTAGGCAGGCTTCGTCCGTATAGCCCCACCCTTGAGGGTGCGGGTTTTTGCAGGCCAATGAGTACCGGGTGGAGTATTCAAGGGCGATCGAATCATCTTCTGTATGCTCCTACGGCTGTAGTTCAGTAAAAACAATGAACTCTGGGGAAACTCTGGGGAAACTCGGGGAAATTTAAGTATTTATTCGGAGTTATTCTCGTTGGTTACATTTATGTTGACAAATCTATGCGTTTCTTAAATTTTTCAGAACCTCAACCGCAGTAAGATCGAATTTAGACCCACAAGAAAGCCGACTCCCGGATGCCAGTTCTACCCGCTGAGGCAGAGCATCAGGCCCCTCGAAGGTCGGTCCTGGGCAGTTAACCGACTTTGTTCATTGTTTTCTATAAACTCATGAAGCGTAATCCACTCGATACCTTCAAGTGTTACAAAGATTAATAAAAAATCCTCGGTTGATCCTTCGATCCCGCGCCATACTTGATAGAAGTTGAGCAATTAAAATTGAAATCCTCAGTTCCTCCAAAGTGCTGGGTTGATACAAATAGCACCCCTATGACTATTAATCATTGGCTGACCCTTTACGAACAGGGAATTAGAGACTTTTCGGGTTTAGACTTGCGTGGAGCTCAATTGGTGGGGGTGACCCTGATTGGGGTTAACCTCACGGGTGCCTATCTCGAAGGCGTGAATTTCGCTCGCTCGTTTTTAACTAAATCCAATCTAACGCGCGCTGCCCTGAATCGATCTAATCTTAATTTTGCCAAACTCAGTGACGCCCGATTAACCGAGGCGAATCTGACGAAGGCGGATCTCCAGGGTTCCTTTCTGGTCAAGGCCCAGTTGAATCAGGCCAAATTGAGTGGAGCCAATCTCAGCAGTGCCAATCTCCGAGGGGCAGATTTGCGAGAAGCAAATTTATGTGGGGCTAATCTCCAAGGGGTTAACCTGCGCGGTGCAAACCTGACTGGGGCCAATTTGAAATGGGCCAATCTCAGTGGTGCGCGGTTGAGCGGTGCCATCCTGGATCGGGTGCAATTGACGGGGGTAAATCTCAGTGGCGCTTTTTTGAATGGGGTCGATTTGACTGGGGTTGATCTCGATGGGGTAAATTTGAGTGAGGCCAAGCTCAGTGGGGCCAATCTTTCCGGGGCGAATCTGAGGTTTACTAATTTTACCGATGCCCAGCTACGGGGGGTGAATTTCACGGGGGCGAATTTAACCGGGGCGGATTTGAGTTCAGCGTTGTTAAATCAAGCGCGGTTAAATTCTACGAATTTGACCCGGACGGATTTTACGGATGCGGATCTGCGGGATGCTAACTTTTCAGACGCGACTTACGAGGGTGGAGAATGTCGCAGTTTGAATGATGTAGAAGGAGCGATGCAGCAGTATCGGGCAGCGATCGCCTCCAACATGGCCACTTTTTCACCGCAAATGACCCTAGGCACCCTCTATTAAGCCCCGTCTGCTCTAATTCCGGTCCCCCTTCCTGGCGAACTAGGGCTGTGTTATTCTACAGGCCCAATTAATTTTTGCATCGTTCAATCGCTTTATCTGGCGGAGGATACAGGTATATTCCCCTCCCTTGGAGGGGTGTCCCGAAGGGACGGGGTGGTGTCTTGATTTGAAACAGACATATACTTTTGAGTAAAGAAGCCTGGATAAATACCTGGACACTAGCTAGAATTTACCACCCCGCCCCTGCGGGGCACCCCTCCAAGGGAGGGGAATTTTGGGGCTGATTCCCCTCCCAATGAAACAGCCCCCCTCCTGGCGAATGGGAGGAGGGACCGGCATTGGCTCGAATTATTTGCGATGTTTGATTTCCGTCTCGATCGCCTGAATCACGGTTTGGATTACCTTGACTCGGGCATAATATTTATCATTCCCCGGGATCACGGTCCAAGGGGCTGATGGGGTACTGGTCCGCTGAATCATCTGATTCACTGCCACATTATAGAGCGGCCACTGCTCCCGATTCCGCCAGTCTTCATCGGTGAGCTTATGTTCCTTAAACTGATTGTTGCTGCGTTCGTCGAAGCGGTTGAGTTGTTCTTCCGGGCTAATATGCAGCCAGAATTTGACCACGGCATACCCGGCACTGGTGAGTTGTTCTTCAAACTCATTAATTTCTCGATAAGCTCTGCGCCATTCTGGTTCGCTGGCGAATCCTTCGATGCGTTCGACTAATACTCGACCATACCAACTGCGATCGAAAATGCCAATCGTTCCAGGGGGCGGTAATCGTCGCCAGAACCGCCAGAGATAATGATGGGCTAATTCTTCCGTACTCGGTGCAGCGAAGGCATTCACGGCATAACTGCGGGGGTCGAGAACGTCGGTCAACCGTTTGATTGCTCCCCCTTTTCCAGCAGCGTCCCATCCTTCAAACAGCACGAGAATGGGGATTTCTTGTGCGTGAATCTCAAGTTGCAGTTTCGTGAGTTCAACTTGTTCTTTACGCAGTTGTTTTTTATAGTCCTGTCTATCTAAGCTCACACTCAGATCGATTTGGGAGAGAAAATCGGGTTCCGTGGGTTGGAGTTGTTCTTGGGGGGGTAAACTTGGCACGGGAAGCTGATAGTGGAGGCGATCGAGGGCTTCGGTGAGAGTGGTTGCCATTTTTGCCAGCACTTTCACCCGCGCCCACCGCTGATTGTCTCCTTCCACAAGGGTCCAGGGCGCGGGCCCGGTACTGGTTTGAATCACCATGTCTTCCGCTAAGGCGCTATAGGTATCGTATTTTTTCGCTTGCTGCCAGTCTTCGGGACGGACTCGCCAAGCGGTGAGGGGGTCTGCTGCGGATTTTTTCAGCCGTCGCTTCAGTTCTTTTTCGCTGATGTGAATCCAGAATTTGGCGATCGCCACGCCATCATCCACCATCTGCCGCTCAAAGGCATTGATTTGTCGAATCACGGTGGGGACTTCGGCATCCGTCAGCCGTCCCAATAACCGATCTTCTAACATCCGAATGTACCAACTGTGATAAAAAATTCCCATACTGCCCCGCGCTGGCAGTTTCTGCCAAAACCGCCACAAAAAAGGGTATTGCCGTGCTTCTTCATTGGGGGGCCAGATGGGATGAACTTGAAATCCCCGGGGGTCCATATAACCCACCATTTTTTTGACCAGAGACCCTTTTCCGGCAGCCGTCCAACCTTCTAACACGAAGATAGAGGTTAGTTTTTTTTCCCAACAGGCTTGTTGTAGCTGTCGGATTTGCTGCATCAAGGCTTCTATCTGTTCGTGATACGTCTTTTTATCCAGGGAAAGTTTGAGATCGAGGTTATCTAACATGGACTTGTTTTATGGGGGTTAGATTGTGAGCTGGATTGTGACCTGATGCCCTAATCGTACCTGTCTCCTTCCTTTTTTGAGTAAGATTGGCCTTTTTTTAGGGTTAGGAACTCTTGATAAGAGCAGTTATAGCGCTTCTCCTAGGTCTGGGACAAATTTTGGGGAAGGGGAGCATCTGGTGAGCTTTCAGCAGTCGGTGGCAAGATGCTCCCACTGATGTCAATTCTATTGTCCTAATGATTTAGACGGGCCGGTCTGCCGGAGAAATTTCAAAGGAACAAGTTTGTTGTTTTTAATACAAAATCCCGGTAACTTTGTCAATATTGTTACTTTAAATTTGAACAATCAAGTGCAATGAGCAGGTCTGAGGAAAGGGTGACGGGGATATGGAGATTTCCGTACAAATAAAAAGTTGAGAGCGGTTAGCATTGAGAGGAATTGGCAGAATCTCTTCTCTAGGGTAAGCCGATGCAAACAGGGTGACCCATTGACCCAGGAAGAGGTTAGCCGGTTCCGAGGTAATTCGCTAAGATAGAAAATAATAGTTATCACCTTGGCTTAAAAATGCTTATGAATAGAAACAAAAACACGGAAAGTCTATTAGGAGCAATCGTGCGATCGCCCTTGGAACTGGCTTTGGAAATTGCCGCTTTAGCCGGGATTCTCTGTACTTTTCTGGCGATTCTCCAATCCTGGGGAACCCTTCCCGAGACTATCCCCATCCATTTTGGCATCACCGGACAACCGGATAACTGGGGTTCCAAACCGATTCTTTGGCTCTTACCCAGCATGGGAACTTGTATTTACCTGGTTTTAACCCTCTCCCCGTTATTGCCGCAACTGTTAGAGAGTCCGTTCCCGATACCCGAGGACCAAGGGGACCGCCTGTTAGGACTGGTGCGCGAACTGTTTGGATGGATGAAGGTGCAAATTATCTGGCTATTTTTCTTGATTAACTGGCAGATGATTCAAGTTGGATTGGGACAAGCGAGTGCGATCGGGACAATTTTAATTTTTACCGGGGTGATATTTTTAGGCGGAACGATCGCCTTTTATTTCCAACAAGCGGAACAGAATCTATATTAGACTTCTTGCAAAATACCGGATAGATCCCCCCAACCCCCCTTAAAAAGGGGGGCTTTGTAGAATTTTGGAAGAAGTTTATTAAACCCGATGTCTCCTGTGGAATTGTTCCCCATGAAAATAGCCCGCTTGAGCGGGCTATTAATGCAATCAAAATCCTGGCTTCAGCTACGGTTTATCGCCCAAAGCGTTGACGGATGCGCTGCATAAATATATCTACTTCGGGTAATTCAATTTGCGTGACGATCGCCGCAAATACCAAGAATCCACCCAAACTAGACAGACCCAATTCCACCAGATAAATCAACAATCCCGTGCCTTCAAACAAACGATCGCAACCTTGGAGAATCACCCAACCGACCACACCGGCTACCGCACTTGCCCCGGTTAATAAGGCGATCGGTTTACTCCACTCCGCTAAGGGCAATCCATTCAGCTTGCGATCGAGCAAAATCAACAGCGCCAACATCGAAATAATATTCACCCCCACCGTTGCCAGGACCAAACCCGGTGCCCCAAATGCTCTCACCATAAAGAAGTCCAGGACCGCATTCAGAAAAATATTCACAATACTCACCCGAAACGGGGTTTCCCCATCTCCCAAGGCATAAAACACCCGGACCAGCACATCCCGTCCCAAATAGACAAACATCCCAATCCCATAAGCCATCAGCATCGGGGCCACAAATGCTGAAGCCGCTTTGTCAAAAGCGCCCCGTTCATAAATGACTCGCACGATCGCCACCGACAAAGCAATAGTAAATGCGCCCAAAGGTAACATTGTTAGCCCCGTCAGCATCAACCCCTGGCGAATCCGCTGTTTCAATTGCGGCCAATCATTGGGGTCAGCTAATCGGGAAAACACCGGCAACAGCGGCACTAACAGCATATTAGAAACAATCCCCAAGGGCGTCTGCACCAGCAGTCCGGCATAACCCAAAGCAGCAGCAGCTTGGGGAATGTAAGACGCGAAAAACAAGTCCGTATAGACATTAATTTGCAGCATCCCAGAGGATAAAGTGGCCGGTCCCATAACCTTCATCACGTCTTTGACCCCCGGACGATTAAACTCAAACCGCAGACGCAGGGTGCCTAACCCACTGCGCCACTGGGTCACCACTTGCACCACCCACTGGAGAATCGCCCCGGCAAGGGTTCCCCAAGCTAATACCATCCCACCCGTCATAGCATATTCAGGAAGGCCAATATCTTTGCCTGTTTGGAGGATGAAGATGGCTAAGGCACCGATGAGTGCCACACTGGAAAAGAGGGGACTGATGGAGGGAATCCAATAGTGGTCAGCAGCATTGAGGGTCCCGAATCCAATGCCAATTAATCCGGCGAGGACGGCGAGGGGGGCCATGATTCGGAATTGTTGGATGGCGATCGCATGGGTCAGTTGCAGGGTTTCAAATTCTGGGGTAGAAAGGCCCTGGGCTGCTGCTTCTGCCGCTGAAATGTTCAAACCTGGGGCGACTAAACCCATGAGGGGTTCAGCAAACAAAACTAAAACTCCGGCGACAATCAGCAGCAATCCGCCTACGAGGGTGGTGATGGTTTCGACGAGGGGGGCTGCTTCTTCCGGTTTGCGTTTAGCCAGGACGCTGACGATCGCGCTATGGAAGGGTCCATTGATGCCCCCGAGTAAAATCAGCAAAAAACCGGGGATCACATAAGCATAGTTATAGGCATCAAAGGCGGGACCGACTCCAAAAGCAGCGGCGATCGCCTGTTGACGCACTAAACCAAAGACTTTACTGATCAAGGTGGCGATCGCCACAAGACCGGCAATTCCAGCTAGAGAACGAGCGGGTTTTTTTAGGTCAGACACAAATCTTCACAAATCGCGACAGAGCTTAAATTATTTAACCCCGAATTGGGCAATTCTCAACCATTCGGTTCCTCGCTGGTTTTACAACTCGCCGAGTTCCTATTCCGGTAATCGAGGGATGGGGGAGATGGGGAGGATGGGGAGGATGGGGGAGATGGGGGAGATGTTCAACGTCCCGACTTCAGTCGTTCTCTTCGTTTGTAGTAACGACTTCAGTCGTTCTCTTCGTTTGTAGTAAGGGGATTCCAACAAATAAATCATCCTTGCTTTGATGCGATCGCACCTAACAAGGCTCTTTTAGCCCGCGCAGGCGGGCTTTGTCCGTGTAGCCCCAGGCTTGAGCCTGCGGGTTTTTTGAAGGTTTTATTTTTTG
>NZ_JAMXOT010000406.1 GCF_024220515.1 Oscillatoria sp. HE19RPO | reverse complement strand
GCTAAGAAAAGAACAGCCTCGCAGGCTGAAGCCTGGAGCTATACGGACAAAGCCCGCCTGCGCGGGCTAAGAAAAGAACAGCCTCGCAGGCTGAAGCCTGGAGCTATACGGACAAAGCCCGCCTGCGCGGGCTAAGAAAACTTGAATTTTTGACCTGTCTGCGATCGCAGGCAGGTTTTTTTTAGCACCCCACCACCGACGCCCTCATACCCAATCCGATCATAAAAAACTTATTTTACTCTTCAGCCTGCGGAGGCAGGCTTCGTCCGTATAGCCCCAGGCTTCAGCCTGCGGGCACCTCTTCAGCCTGCGGGCACCTCTTCAGCCTGCGGAGGCAGGCTTCGTCCGTATAGCCCCAGGCTTCAGCCTGCGGGCACCTACCTCTTCAGCCTGCGGAGGCAGGCTTCGTCCGTATAGCCCCAGGCTTCAGCCTGCGGGTTTTGCCCTTAACCATCCAAACGGGTGATCTTTTAAACATTGCCAACCATTGGATCCGGATGAACCGAGTTCTCAAACGAAGAGGATCACGGAGATTTGATATCCAAGTTTTAAATGATACCTATGTGCCAGTTGTCAATGCGGAGTGGATGGAATCAACCACTTTCTCGACCGTCCACCCGTAAAACCTTAGCCTTATGGCGATCGCAACCGGAAAAGAACAGACAGTGGTGCATCCTGTCCCGTTGCAGCAGTATGCCGGTTTAGAAAGAGGGATCTTCTCCCCACCAAAGTCCGCTCAATCTTGGGACAGTCTAAGTGTAGACAGCGCAGGGAGCAAAGCAAGAGGCTCAACCGACAAGCGACCCTCTCCTCCTTTCCCCCAATGTCTGCGGTTCTTTAGTCCGGTGCGTTACCCGAGGCAAAACTCATGAACGTTAAACTAGCCAACTCGTCCAATTCCCGGAAAAACGATGCTCAAGTTCCTGCTACTCCGCAGATGACCGCAGGCACTCCTCAAGTGGAGAGCCAATCAGGAGACCCCACCGAAGAACCCATCCTGATCCTGGGAATGGACACGGAACAGTTGAGTGAGCAAATCCTTGATGAACTCAGCCAAAAGCTCAAAAGCGGCTCGAAAAGCGCCCAAGACGTAGCCCTACGGATTGCCAAAGAGGTAGAACGGATTTGCAAAAAGAGTAATCGGATTCAAAATTCTGGTGAAGTGCGCTCCTGGCAAATTACTCTGGCGCGCCATCGCTTACAAAAGTCTCTCCATTACTACAAGCTCGGTTCTCGGCAAGGTCGGGTGGACCTCCATGCTCAACTCAGCTCGATGGTTTACCGTCATGTTGCTCACCTGCACTCTCGTCTGAGCTTCCAAGCACGATACACCTTAATCGAAGATTTCTTGCAAGGGTTCTATATTGAGGTGCTGCGGGCCTTCCGTCGGGAACATGAAATGCCCTTAACCTACACCCCTCGGACTCAGTTAGAACTGGCAGAGTATATGGCCTTTACGGAACATTACGCCAAGCGTCGGATTACCCTCCCAGGTCGCTACAATCAACAACTGATTGTGCTGCGTGCTCAAGGGTTCGCCCAAGGTCAACCCCCGGAAACTCTGGTGGATATCGAACAGGCGATCGAGTTTCCCAAGGGTGAAGATGCTGAGGTTCAAAGTCGCTCTTATGCAGCACAGCAGGTTCGGGAAAAAATGATTGCTGAGATGGTGGACCCAGCGGAGGCAGTGTTGCGCGATCGCGTGATTGCTGAGTTGATTCAATATCTGGAGTCTCAAGGTCAATCGGACTGTATCGATTACTTGGTCCTGAAACTGCAAGATTTAGCCGCCCCGGAAATCGATGAAATCCTTGGTCTGAGCGCACGTCAGCGGGATTACCTACAACAACGGTTCAAGTATCATGTCGAAAAGTTCGCTCGTTCTGGACATTGGAAACTGGTCCATCAATGGCTCGGTGCCGACTTGGATCAAAATCTGGGAATGCCCTTGCAGCAGTGGGATAATTTCCTCGGAGACCTTTCCGAAGAACAGCAACAGCTTTTAAAACTGAAGCGCTCTGGGGCCAGTGATGCTGAAATTGCCCAAGAGATTAAATGCACTCCCAAACAGGTCCAAAAGCGGTGGTCGGCACTTCTGGAAAAAGCGTGGCAATCTCGTAATACTGAATCTCAGGAGAAGTGATTCCCTGTGCTAATCATTACTAGGTTCCCGAATCATCGGTCTCTGTTCACGAGCGATCGCTCAATTCACAGGTGGGGGACCGGCAGACACCCTCCGACTGCCGCCTCTGTTTCCCCCCCCTTCCCAATTTCTCGGTCCCGTTTTAGGCTCAATAGGGATCCGGTCCCTCGACTCCCCGAGCATATTCCCTGGATAACCAAGCCCCTAGCTTGGTTATTTTTGTGGAGTTTCTCCGGTTTAGGTCATCCCAAATTCGGTTGTCAAAACCCAGTTTTCTCTTGAGCCCGCGCAGGCGGGCTTCGTCCGTATAGCCCCACCCTTGAGGGTGCGGGTTTTTACGAAGAATATCGTTTATAACCCCGGTTTCTTGAGAAAAGTTAGGCCAATTCGCCACAAATTAGGGCCAGAAACCCGGTTTCTTATCCCCGGAATTTATACCTATTGGACCTTGCTAAACCCAGGGATTTGGGTTGAATCTTTCCGCTTTCATCCGTCGTCTGTGGTTAATTGTCGATTCATAATTCAGGCTTTTCCCTGACATATTTAATCATTTTTTAATTTTTTGGTGATGACTCGATTCAGACTGTTAAAATATGTAAAGCAAATTCTCGCGCTCGTCAAGATCGACTTCTAAATTCATAAGCGTTCGTTGCGAGTGCTCCGGGTTCAGGACTATATCGCCCTTCCCTTCCGATCGCCGACCCTAGATGCCGACATCGAGATGAACTGCCGAAGGTGACGTTTTGCCGTCAACCCTGGCCTTTTCAGGGTGTGTTGATGTTCAACCCAAACACTCACCAACAGGACTTACGCATTTCATCTCAATGTAGGGTTGATTCGCGAATCAACCCTACATTGAGGACTTGAACTCAAATATTGCGTAAGTCTTGACCAATTTACGAGGTAGTTATGACGCTCTTAGTCTCTCAACAGTCTATTTCAACTCAGCCTGCCGCCCAGAACAAAGCGGCACTAGGTCGCGTGTTTCAGGCGATCGACGCTGATAGTTGCCCGACTGCTTATAATTTTCATCTCCATACCGTCTGTTCCGATGGCAAGTTACGCCCGGAAGAAGTGATGGAACAAGCTATCTGCATTGGTCTCAAAGGGCTGGCAATTACGGATCATCAAAGTGTCAAAGGCTACTACGCCGCTCAACGCTGGTTAGATGAATGGTGGATCGACCACTCCCCTTTATATCAAAGTGACAGAACCGTTGCTGAACTGCCTCAAGCCCCCCAACTCTGGACTGGGGTCGAAATTAATGCGAGTCTCCTGGATGCGGAGGTTCATATTCTGGGGTATGCCTTCAATCCAGAACATCCTCGGATGCAACCCTATCTTCAAAGTCACGTGGTCAAGGGTCCCGATTATCAAGCCGGTGAAGTGATTCAGGCCATTCAAGCTGCCGGTGGATTGGCGGTTTTAGCTCACCCGGCGCGGTATGCCAAGCGATCGCCCGAGGACCTGATTCCCGCAGCCGCCTCTTTGGGCATTGATGGCATCGAAACCTATTATGCCTACAAAAACCCCAACCCCTGGAAACCCAGCCCCAAACAAACCGCCAAAGTTTATGAGTTAGGTGCCACCTACGGATTATTAAATACCTGTGGCACCGATACCCACGGCTCTAATTTGCTCTTACGTCTGTGATCCAATCAAGAGAAGCACCCAGGCAGAGAATCCTCCTGTTCTCTGCCTCAGAACCCACCGGCTAACACAACAACAGCCATTGTCCCCAAACTCATCAAAATCATTAACGCGGCCATCATTAAGACTTGTCCCAAAGGTGAGGAAATTTGTGCAACTTTCATAAGTTTTAGGTCTTTTTTCTTATTGTTTGTTGAAGTAATGGCTCAAACGTTAGCAAAAATTTTCGGCAAAATGAGAAATTATGACCAGTTTTTAAAGAAATGTAACTTTTCTTAATCTTTGGCCGATCGCCGATGGTGATTCCTAGGGTTGAAGTCAATCACCGGCAACGACCCATTGGTCCCTATTCGGTCAGACCATGTTCCAGAGCATACCGCACTAATTCGGTGCGGCTGTTGGTGCCGGTTTTGCTAAACAAACGGCTGACATATTTTTCAACATTGCGGACGCTGGTATCGAGATTGCGGGCGATTTCCTTGTTCATCAGTCCCTTGGCGACTAAATCCAAAACACTTTGTTCGCGAGGGGTGAGGTCAATTTTGATGGGGGGTGGGGTTTGGGCAATGGAATGCCGTCCCGATAACATAGACTTAATTTCCCCAATTTCCCGGGCTAAGGAAGCTAAATCTGGGGCTTCTCCCTCTCCACTGGCAGCGGCGCGACGATCTAACAGGTTGCGGACGATCGCCACTAATTCATCGGGGTCAAAGGGTTTGGAGAGATAGGCATCACAACCGGCTTGATAGCCTTGGATGCGATCGCCTGTCATCCCTCTGGCGGTTAAAAATATCACCGGCATCACTTTAAATCGGGGGTCTTCTCTCATCCGCTTGAGAAACTCAAATCCATCGACTTGAGGCATCATCAAGTCTGTAATCACTAAATCCGGATGTTGCTGTTGCAGCAAATCCCATCCATCATTGGCATTACTCGCCACCTGGACGGAAAATCCTTCATCTTCCAGATAGGCTTGCACCGCTTCCCGTAATCCGGGTTCATCATCGACAAGGAGGAGTTGAGCTGACATCCTGAAATCTCCTAAAGAG
This sequence comes from Oscillatoria sp. HE19RPO, assembly GCF_024220515.1. Lineage (GTDB taxonomy): Bacteria > Cyanobacteriota > Cyanobacteriia > Cyanobacteriales > Laspinemataceae > Laspinema. The sequence goes on along the minus strand of NZ_JAMXOT010000406.1, from coordinate 2,144 downwards.
GTTACTGCTTTTAACTTTAGCGAAATTTGGGGTCAGATTGGCGGCGAGGGTTGGGATTGTGGGGTTTTAGGGGGGTGGGGATTGGGTTGGGGAGGGGAAACGACTGATACCAAATCCGGTTGTTAAAAGTCGGTTTTCGCTCTTTAGCCCGCGCAGGCGGGCTTCGTCCGTATAGCCCCAGGCTTCAGCCTGCGGGTTTTTACAGACCTACGAACAAAAGAGGATAACGACTGAAGTCGTTACTACGAACAAAAGAGGATAACGACTGAAGTCGTTACTACGAACAAAAGAGGAGAACGACTGAAGTCGTTACTACGAACATTAGAGGGATTTTCTTTGGGTTCTGTGCCTCCGGATGAACGGTGTTAGCGAAGGTATAGGGAATAATCTCTGTCGGGTTGTACCGGCGTTTACCACTTTTTGCGATCGAGAGCGCACATTATGAATAATAAACAAGAACGGTATTACGATATCATCGGATTTGGGGATGAAGTACCCGGCGTTTTGGCGATGGTAGCGGCAGCGAGAGAGTATCGCCGTCAGACGAAAAAGTATCCCAAGATGTTGTTAATGTCTAAGGCAAATGCTGGAGAAGGCATTGGCGGTCATTTGATTCGTGGGAAATTATCTTATCTCGATCGCTCACAGATTGATCGGCAGCTTCAAACCTCTCTGAATCTGAATACATTTGGTGCGCCTTCTGCTCTGTATCAGGAGTTTTTAAAACGGGCGGGGGTGGTGCAAATTGCTCTTGACCCTGACAAGGGCGATCGGGCTTTGAGGGAGATGCTTCGAGAAGCCGGGGTGGCGATTCTCAGCGAGGTAAAAATCGCATCGGTGGTTAAATCTGGTCCTAATTTGACCAGTATTCTCACCAGTCGCGGTGAAACTTATACAGCCAAACAATTTATTGATTCTACCGTGAATGCGGAACTCGCACAAGCGGCAGGGGCGAAAAAGTCTCAAGGATTTGGAACTTTTGGGTTACCGGATTCTGAACTGCCGGTGACGTTGGTGTTTGAAACCGAAGGACTGAGTATTCAGCGCCTGAAAGAGATAGAATTAATCTATCTGAAACGGTTTAGAAATTTAGCAGATACGGAAGCGCAGAATTTCCTCAAGTCTGCGGCAGGATTTGATGAGCGCCAAGCTGAATTATTGCGGCAGGAGTTGGTGGATTCCCACGGGAATTTAAAAACCTTGTGGGCGGGGAAAGATTATATTGATATTCGCTGTAATGCGTTATCCATTGCCTATCATTCGTTCCGAGGTAAAAAGTTATCCCTGTATGACAGTGGGGCAATTTTAGACCGAGGAAATGTGGCAATTTTATCTGGCGATCGCCTCTCTTGGAATGCGTTGATGATTGCAGTTACCGGCAGCGAAGCGGAGACTCTGGCTAACAATGGCGGGAAACCGACTCCGGCAATGTTGGAGGAGATGAAATTTGTTGAGCAATGGTTTAAGAGTATTGGGGCGAAAAAGGTAACCCCTGCCTCGGAATTGTACATCCGACACGCGGGAAATATCACCGAGGCGATCGAGCCTTTAAGCGGTGCGGAAATGTTAGCCGGTGGCGTTCCCAAATCTGAGGCATTAGCAACCTTTGCCTATCATTTTGATGTGCGCGGTGGAATTCCTGGCATTGGCAATAAAGCCCTCGCCAATGGGTTTGTCAGTACCCTGTTTAGTAAGCCAATTTTTAATGTCGGCATCCGTCACGCGCAGTTGAAATCTGTGCGGAATTTAGCGGTTGTTAGTCCCGCTTCTGGTTTTGAGGGATTTGCTTCCGCAGCGGGACGAATTGTGGAATACAATGCGGCAGTGGGTCATGGATTAGGCATTGCGGCAACCTTAGCATTGTTAAGTAATCGAACCCTGGCGGATATTTCTAATCAAGAGGTGCGTTCGGTTCTGGTTAATGTGGGAGAATTACCGCCCATTTTCGGGAAAACTTCGGCACCGGATCTGGCTCAATTGCAACAATTTGAATCGGCGATCGCCTAAGGGTATTGCAACAAATAAATCACCCAAATGCGATGCTTAAGGAACTAAAAAGACGTTCTTAGCCCGCGCAGGCGGGCTTCGTCCGTATAGCCCCACCCTTGAGGGTGTGGGTTTTTGGGTATTTTATTTTTTGGAGT
>NZ_JAMXOT010000056.1 GCF_024220515.1 Oscillatoria sp. HE19RPO | reverse complement strand
GTTTCCGGGTGATTTCCCTCGGACATTGCCCCTTTAAAAGATTTTCTTTTAAAGGGGATAACGACTGAAGTCGTTACTACGAACGTCGGAAAATTCTTTTGTTTGTAGTAACGACTTCAGTCGTTTCCGGGTGATTTCCCCCTATAATAAAATTTAGGAGTGCCAGGAGTAACCCAACAATGGACGAATATCAATCCCAAGTTGAAAAGGCGATCGCCACTTTAAAGGAAGACTTACCCACTTTATTTGAAAAAGATATTTCTTATGATATTTATCGCAAAGATATCTTTTTTAAAGACCCGGTAAATCAGTTTAAGTGGAAATTCAATTATCGAATTATTTTCTGGACATTACGCTTTCACGGCCAACTATTTTTCACCGAACTCTATTTTGATTTGCATGATGTGGAGCAGGTGTCGCCGGATATGATTTTAGCCAATTGGACTGTGCGCGGGCGGTTACGGTTACCTTGGAAAGCGGATTTATTTTTTAATGGGTATTCTAATTATAAGTTAGATGAAAATGGGTTGATTTACGAACATATTGACACTTGGGACCGGGAACCGAAGGCTATTTTAAAACAGTTTCTTCCGCAATCGGAGACCTAACCCCCCAACCCCCTTCCCTACGAGGGAAGGGGGAGCCGGAAGGGGAATCTCAAAGCCCCTCCCCTCTTAGGGGAGGGGTTTGGGGAGAGGTCTCTTCTGTTTATTCTTGCGTCCCAGCATTCCGGAGCGATCGCGCGACTTTCTTATACCCATTAAACTCCGCGATCGCCAAGGCGGTGTACCCTCCACGATTTTTGAGATTGACATTGGCACCACCGGCAACCAAGAGGTGCACTGCTTCCTCAAAACCGCGATGGGCGGCCCACATCAAGGCGGTGGCCCCTGCGTCATCTTGGCGGTTGACATCGGCACCGGCAGCAATCAGGACCTCGATGACTTCGGTCAAATTGCGATCGGCAGCTTTCATTAGGGCGGTTTTGCCTCCGGTGGAGACGGCATTGGGGTCCGCACCGGCTTTGAGTAGGACTCGGATGGTGTCCAGATGGCCAAGTTCAGCGGTGGCGGTGAGGGGGGTTTCGTCAAAGTTGGTGGGGTTAACCTCTGCACCTTTGTGGAGGAGGGCCGCCACAATGTCGGCGCGATCGTGCAAGGCGGCGACGAATAACGGGGTGTCTCCGAGACGATTGCACCGTTGGAAGTCGGCACCGCAGTCGAGTAACAGGTTGACCACATCGGCATACCCTTCGACTACAGCCCAATTTAAGGCGGTTTCTCCGTCACTATCGATCGCATTAATCTCGGCACCGGCATCCAACAGCGATCGCACCATCTGCCAATGGCCTCCAGATGCCCCAGCCATCAGGGGGGTAAAGCCATCGAGATTTTTGGCATTGACGTCGGCACCGGCGGCAATCAGGGCGATTACTACCTCAGTATGGCCGCGATCGCTGGCGAGTAGCAGGGGAGTTTCAGCATCTTTATCGGTGACATTGGGATGAGTCCCAGCGGCTAACAAGATTTGCACAATGGGCAGGTCCCCGCGTTCTGCGGCTTCCAGCAAGGCACTGCCGCAATCATATTTTTGACAGGAGAGACCCTTTTGGATCAGCAGTTCTAACAGTTCCGCATTCCCCTTCTGGGCGATGCGAAATAAGAGGTCATCCAGGTCACCGATCGCCTGTAAATCGGCCCCTGCCGCCAAAAGAGACCGAACAATAGCAAGATGACCCTCGACAATGGCGAGTTTGAGGGCGGTATCATCATCTTGATCTTTGATATTGGGTTCAGCACCGTGGGACAACAGCAGATCGGCGATCGCCGGATTGCCTTTGAGCGCCGCCGCCATCAGTGCTGTACTGCCATCATCATTTTGGGCGTTCACCTGTGCTCCGGAGGAGAGTAACAGGCGGACCACATCAATCTGATGATTGGCAGCAGCGAACATCAACGGGGTGATGCCGTACTTTTCTCGGGGAAGATTGGCATCGGCACCGGCTTCGAGCAAGTGACGAGCGATTTCCGTGTAACCTTTCTGGGAGGCAAACATTAACGGAGTCGTGCCTTCTCGATCTTTGGCATTGACAGGAGCACCCTCAGCCAGCAGGGTAATCACTTGATTAATGTTGCCAATGCGAGCCGCCTGAATTAATAAAAGATCCTGGTTTGAGAGCATTTGCTGCGATCGACTCAATCTCGGGGTAATTTAACGGTATCGCGAAAGCAGCCGACAATCAACCGCAATCATCCGGAGATCTTCACCTGGGCGATCGCGCCGGATCCCAGACTGCTACAATCATGCCGGTCTGTTCATGTCGCGCTACCCTTGCGACTGTGGTATGTTCAAGAGTTCTCCAGAACCAAATTATGATAAGTTTTATGAAGATCCTCACGCCATCTGGAGAACACCATGACCATTGAACTGCCCGCACCGTTACAAACGGGATTGACCTTTTTCCACCCCTTGTTGATGTGGGTGTTGTTTGGACTGTCTATTTACGCCCTTGTCCTGGGAGTGAAACTCAAGCGCACCCGCAAAGCGACAGGAGACGAGAAAAAAGTTCTGATTAAGGGCAAATACAATATTAGACATTACCAAATCGGGTCCCTCATGCTGGCCCTGATGGTATTCGGCACCGTGGTGGGTATGGGTGCCACTTATGTGAACAATGGCAAACTATTTTTTGGTCCGCACCTGCTCGTTGGCCTAGGCATGACCACAATGGTGGCCATTTCCGCCTCCCTAGCGCCCTTGATGCAGCAAGGAGTCGCTTGGGCGAGAGTGACCCATGTGGCGATGAATATGACCTTGCTCACCCTGTTTGGCTGGCAAGCCTTCACGGGATTGCAAATTGTCCAAAAAATTCTGACCAGTGCTTCCTAGGACGCCGTTAGAGTAACAGGAAGACCAAACCGGGTTCCTCGTGACGCGGCAACAGCCGCGTCACGAGGAATCTGTAGGGGCGATTCGCGAATCGCCCCTACATTTAAGGTTTATGGGTAAGTCCTGTATGGGTAGCCCTGTCCAAGAGGTAAATTTGATGACGAAAAATCATGGTTTCTTGTCGGAGTAAATGCTTGCGCCCTCTTTTGGGCGCAAGCATTTACTCCGACAATCAACACACCTTGACAGGGCTAGTCCTGTATGGGTTAGGGGGTTTCGACATCTTCGGGGACCTCTTCCCCGGTGCCATTGTCACCGCTACATTGACGGCACAGATCGGAGTTGGAGGTTTTGGCGCGTTTTTTCTTGAAGAGTTCCAGGCGATCGCGCCCGATGGTGGAGTGAAAATCTTCCTGGACTTTGTAGGTTAAGCGCCGGGAGACTTGTTTAACGATTTGCGCCAACAGGCGATCGCCGGTTCTTTGGACGAGGGGGAGAGGTAAGGCATGAATGAACTTGGGAAAACATACCCCCACCTTTAAATCTAAATTCCACTCCACCCGAGTCATCGTGGCAGGGAGGTCCTCGGTGTGGCGGAGTTTGATATTGGAATAATCTGCCGGAATTTCTATCAATTCCTGGGCTGCTTTAAACTCTACGTCATAACCTGGGGGGACATAATCGGGAATGGCGATCGTTTCGATCAGATAAACGCGATTTTGTTGGGGTAATAGGTTCAGACCAATTTTCGGTTCCACTTCATAACCGAGTGCACCAAAGCGCCCAATAGTTAGAGCATAGCCATTTTCTCCTAAAGCATCTGCCTGCATCGGACGAGCACAGCGTTTAAACCATCCTTGGTGAACGTCAAAATAGGCAGCAACGGTTTCAACATCGGCATACATTTCCATGCATCCGACAAAATGAGTCTGAAACCACATCGGTTCACAAGCAACGGAGTTAGATGACTCGCGATCGCTATCGATGGATGTTGCCATAGAGTTTAAAATATCTGACTGCATAACCGCTTCCCTGACTGAGGGTTTGTGTTTTTGTACGACCACCGGAGTGGCTGGATGCTATTTTCTCTACGTTATCTTGTCCTTGGGAGGGGTGAAATCCGTAATTCTGCCCGACTTTCCTTTATTTGGGTGAGCTTCCCCTGGATTGGCACAAGGGTTGAGCTAGCATCCGGTTCTATCATAGACAATCCCCCGAGGGAGGTTCTGTGATGTAGATATCCGAACCTGGGCGATCGCGATCGGCCCCCAAAAATTTTAAACTAGAGGAGACTGGGGGTGCCAACGGCTCCCCCCTATTGCAAAAAAGCAATAATTTCACATTCAATCCATAATTTTACCTAAAAAACTGATGAAAGCATTTGTAGCGGGTGCCACGGGACAAACGGGACGACGAATTGTCGAAGAATTGGTCAAGCGGGAGATTCCGGTGCGCGCCTTGGTGCGGAACCTGGAGAAAGGGCAGCAACTCTTACCTCCCCAGGTAGAGTTAGTCGTGGGGGATGTCTTGAATCCCGAGAGTCTCCATGAGGCGATCGCGGATTGTACCGTGGTGCTATGCGCCACGGGTGCAACTCCCAGTTTCGACCCCACGGGACCCTATCGCATTGACTATGAAGGGACCAAGCATCTCGTGGATGTCGCCAAAGTCAAGGGGATCGAACATTTTGTTCTGGTTTCCTCCTTGTGCGTCTCTAACTTATTCCATCCGCTCAATTTATTTTGGCTGATTTTAGTCTGGAAAAGACAAGCGGAAAAATATATCCAAAACAGCGGGTTAACTTACACCATCGTTCGTCCAGGCGGATTAAAAAATGCCGAAGATGAAGCGGCGATCGTCATGAAATCGGAGGATAAATTATTTGAAGGGAGCATTCCTAGAACTAAAGTCGCCTTAGTCAGCGTTGAAGCCCTGTTTCAACCTGCCGCCCGCAATAAAATCGTGGAAATTGTCACCAATGCCGAAGCGCCAGCCCAAGCATTCCCTGAGCTATTTGCCAGTGTGGTTTAACTCAAACTCGGTTAAAATTAGCTGAATCCACGCCCAAAAACCGGGATAAATCGTTTAAGAGGAGGGTGCGTCAGATAAAACCCGGAACAGGTGAAACCCCGACCGGGAGAATCTGACGCACCTAAAGCAGGGGCATTTTACAACGGAAACCCTACCCGAAATTTTCTGAGGTTTCCTGCAATTAAAATCTGGAGAACCAACTGCATCAAGCCGAATGAAATCGGTTAAATACAACCGAAACTCCTGGAAAATCAACCCTAATTCCTGAATAATTCATCATGCCTTATGCTTTCTGAACCTTCTGCTCAACCGTTGAACTTGAGTCAAAAACGCCTAGTTAAACGGCGAAGAAAACCCCCGAAATTCAGACAGTTTGTCTTGTTGCTGGCTGGGGCGATCGCCTTGCCCATCCTCTTTTATAACGTCATCTTCCGTCGCACCGAACCCCTGCCCCCCGCCCTGATGGCCCCCTTACCCCCCTTAGTCATGGAGGACGGTGACCCCTACATCCGCGCCCTGATGCGAACCATTTCCGCTAGTGAATCCAACGTGGACGACCCCTACGCCGTCATCTATGGCGGCCAATATATGGAAGACTTGAAACGCCATCCCGATCGCTGCGTGCGAATCGTCGCCGGACCCAATCTCGACAACTGTAGTACCGCTGCCGGTCGCTATCAGTTTATCACCACCACCTGGGAAGAAATGGCCGAACGGTACCACCCCAAACCCGATGGCAGATGGTTTTGGAAATCCTATAGTTTTGAACCCAAATTTCAAGATAAAGTCGTCTATGCATGGCTAAAAGACGAAGAAGCGTGGGGAGTGAACATTCCTGAATTATTAAAACAAGGAAAATTAGATGAAGTCTTATATCTGCTCTCTGGAACTTGGACCAGTCTCGGCTACGGGATTGAAACCAATTCCATGAGCGCCTATTTACCCACGATTTACCAGCAACTCCTGGAAGAGGAACTGCAAAACTCCATGTAATACGGAATTCGGTTGTAAAAGTCTATAAAAACCCGCAGGCTCAAGCCCGGAGGCTACACGGACGAAGCCCGCCTGCGCGGGCTGATCCAAAAAATCGACTTTTAACAACCGAATTTGGTATAACGCCATCAGAAACCCGGTTTCCGTCTCTGGAACTGGATTTGAAGCGCCTTCAGTTCCGATGTTGTACTCTCAAAGGAAACACCTGATTCAGATTCGGGTTCTAAAAGGCTAATACCTAATCCGATTGTCAAACACCTGTTTTTATCTACTGAGCCCGCGCAGGCGGGCTTCGTCCGTATAGCCCCACCCTTGAGGGTGCGGGTTAAAACCATCCCATCATCCCCTACCCAATCGAGAGGAACCCCCCCAATGAAACGATTTCGGCACGCACTCTGGGCAACCGTTGGAGTGGCTTTATTCCTCAGCATGAATCTGTTGCTGACCTTTGCACCCGCTCACTCCACCTTACCACCCACCGGGGCAACAAACCCCGCACCCCAGAGTAAAATCACCCCCTTCTCCCGTTTCAAACAGAGTCTGGAACTGGCGTTTGAGCCAGGAAGCTCAGAATTTAATACCCTCGTGGAAGCCGATCGCCTCTTCCTGGACGGTAACACCCAAGCGGCAGAACAACTCTATCGCCAAGTGAAAGGTCAATTTCCCCAACACCGAGGGGACCAGGCGATCGCTGAACCCATCACCGATCCCGAACAACTCTCCGGCGCAGGTCGAGTCTATTGGCGCGAAGCACAAGCGGGATTTGAACAAAATTTAGAAACCCGAATTTTTGTCCCGTTACAGCAATTAGTCGAAAAACAGCCGGAATTTATTCCCGGTCATGTGTTGCTCGTCCAAGCCTTACAAGACTATGGAAGAGGAGAGGAAGCCCTAGCCGTTCTCGAACGCGCCACCACCCTTTATCCCAACGAACCGGAATTAATTCAAGCGGAAATTACCGCCTTACAAAGCCAAGAGAAATGGTTGGAATCTTCCATTGCAGCAAGGCAATTTGCCGTGCTATATCCGGAACATCCCCAAGCCTCTGAATTTGAGGCGATCGCTGATGATGATTTGGGTCGCTACCGTTCTGGAATTCGTCGCCGTTTAATCGGGCAAACCCTCGTCACCGGCGCACTTTCCATCGGAGATTTACTCCTAACTGGAAACGTCGCCGGAACCATCCCCGCCCTTCAACTCACCATGCTGTTAATGCAAGGAGAAGCCTCCTTTGGTAACCAACTCGCGGAGTCCTTCCAACAGCGTTTACCAATGGTTGAAGATGAAACCATCGTCAACTATGTCAATGAAGTCGGACATAAAATGGCCGATTTGATGGGACGGGACGAATTTGAATATGAATTCTTCGTCGTCCAAGATGAAAATCTCAATGCCTTTGCCCTTCCCGGTGGCAAAGTCTTCGTCAATACCGGCGCACTCCAAAAAATTAACAGCGAAGCAGAACTGGCAGGTTTACTAGGTCATGAAGTGGCTCATGCTGTTTTGTCTCATGGCTATCAACGGGTTGTTCAAAGCGCCCTCCTTTCTAACTTAAATCGCGTCGTGCCAATGGGGGATTTAATTGCCGCCCTAGTCGGTCGCGCCTACAGCCGCCAAAACGAAAGACAAGCCGATATTTTAGGCTCAAGAGTTTTAGCCAATACCAATTATGCCGCCGATGGTTTACGGAACCTGATGCAAACCTTCACCGAATTAGATGGCGGTGGCGGAGGGGTTTTAAGCTGGTTATCTTCTCACCCCGCCTCCAGCGATCGCCTCCGCGATTTAGAAGAGTTAATTCAGCGCAATGGTTACAACCGTTACGCCTTTGAAGGCGTCGAACGCCACGCCCAAATCCAAAGCCGAGTGGAAGAACTCTACCCCGAAGAAGAGGCCGGAAATGCCGTAGAAGTTTTCCTCGCTGGAGGATAAAATAAAACCCCACACCCTAAAGGGTGGGGCTATACGGACGAAGCCCGCCTGCGCGGGCTAATATAGAGAATCTACCCAAAAAAATGTAGAGGCGATTCGCGAATCGCCTCTACATTTTTTTTGACTTTAGGGCTACAGGAACGAATCCCACCTTAGCCCGCTACTCTATAAAACCGACTTTTGGACACCGGATTTGATATAACCAGTTCCAGGGAATTATAAATAATAAAAAAAACCTCGTTTGTAGTAACGACTTCAGTCGTTCTCTTCTCTTCCAGTTGTTCGTAGTAACGACTTCAGTCGTTCTCTTCTCCACGTTCGTAGTAACGACTTCAGTCGTTCTCTTCTCTTCCAGTTGTTCGTAGTAACGACTTCAGTCGTTC
>NZ_JAMXOT010000507.1 GCF_024220515.1 Oscillatoria sp. HE19RPO | reverse complement strand
TCCAACAAATAAATCATCCTTGCTTTGATGCGATCGCACCTAACAAGGCTCTTTTAGCCCGCGCAGGCGGGCTTTGTCCGTGTAGCCCCAGGCTTGAGCCTGCGGGTTTTTTGAAGGTTTTATTTTTTGGAGTTCCCTAACGACTTGCTGTCGTTCTCTTCGTTTGTAGTAACGACTTGCTGTCGTTCTCTTCGTTTGTAGTAACGACTTGCTGTCGTTCTCTTCGTTTGTAGTAACGACTTCAGTCGTTTCATAGCTAAAGCCGTAACACTCACCATAAGGGGCTTAAGCGCCTGTTTGGAAACTGGAGGATCCGGGCATGAGAGCGTGACTTGGCATCCGCTTTCGTCACGCGGTAACGACTGAAGTCGTTACTACGAACTAAGATAACGACTGAAGTCGTTACTACGAACATTTGATCTATCCCCAATTAGTCTTGTTCATCCAGTATTCGTTCCAATGCCACGCGATCGACTCGGCGGGGGTAGCGTTGATCCATTGGGATTTTTTCCACGACGCGCAACGCTTCTACATTGGCCCATTGGAGGGATTCGAGCACCGAGGATAAGCTGCGTTGGGATGAGCTTTTATCAGCCATTTCTACCACTAAGGTCCGCTGATATCGATAGGAAAAAAAGGCCACCCGTTGGACTTCGCGATTGTAATCCACGGCGCATTCTACAGTTAAAGGATGAATCACGCCGAATTTATCCTGAATGCAATCTTGGCAGGGTCCCAGCAACCACAATCGTCCCTGGGAGTCTAAGTATCCCGCATCTCCGGTGCGATGCCATTGTTGTTCCCCGACTCGAAAGTTCATGGGTTCCTCCCCGAGTTCGTTTAAGGTTCGGGTGATGAAGCGATCGCCTTGGAGCACGATTTCGCCGGGTTCTGGGGAAAGGCGGCAGGTTGCTTCAAATTCCGCTTGATTTTCATAGGGGGCGACGGGTGCGCCCCATTGGTTGGGGATGATTCTTAATTGGATATCTGGGGCGGGTTTGCCGACGAGTAAGCCTTTTCCGGTCTGCATTTGACTGACGTCGCTGGCTTCGATTTCTCGGCGAGAGAGGCTGGCGATCGCGGCGGTTTCTCCATAAATGGCGATCACTTCTGCCTGGGGTGCAATTTGATTGACTTGATTGAGGAGACTGGGAAAAACTGGCGTTCCCCAAATAAATATTTTATAAACTGGGTTGAATAATGCCCTTTTTTTGACCAGTGCCTGGGTGAGGTTTTCCAGTAGGCTGGGAGAAGCAGCAATCCGAGTCGGCTGAAAGTTTTGAATGGCCTCAACAATCGGTTTTGATTGGTGATCTAAAGGCGTTTTCATTTTAAGTTTGGGTACTAAACTGGTTACCCCTAGACCCAGATTAATTAATCCCAAAAGTGGTTTTAAGGTAATATCTACTTCTCCGGGATTTATTCCGAGAATTTCTGCCAAATATTTTTGTTGTAAGGTTAAATAATTGTGAGTTAGTTCTACAAATTTTAATTGTTCGTAAAGCCCCAGGCTAGAAACCACTACGGCGGGGGTTTCTGGGTCAATTTCTGTGATTTTTGGATCGGGGTCTAAGGTTTGCGATCGCTGCCAAGAAATGAGGGTGGGGAGGGAAAATCCGATGGTGAATTTAAGCGAAACTTGGCGAAAAGCTCGGGAGAAAAACCGCCAAAACAGATTGCTGGTGGTGGTAATGATGGCTTTCGGACGGCACAAGGTACAGGCGCGATCGAGTTCATCAGAATTGGCATTGGGGTCGAGGATTAAGGCGACTGCACCGAGTCTAAAAATGGCAATCAGCGCAATGTAAAAATCCGTTGATAGCGGCAGCATGAGCAAGATAGTATCTCCCGTCTGCACCCCTTTTTGTCGCAGCAGGGAGACTCCCCGACTTGCCATCAACTCCAATTCGGCAAAACTGACCCTGCCGCTTGCACCACGTCGCATTTCCAGGATTGCTGGAGTCTCGGGTGTTTCTTCAACTTGTTTGTGTAGAATTTCAGCAATATTCATCGCTCAAGGAGTGGGATAAAGGCAGGCGTTGATGAGCCATTTTAAGCCAGCATCGCTGCTGGAAACTACATCGGCATCCCGATCGCAACCGAAATTTAAGGGTTTGATAAAAACCCTTTCGATCGGGCTATTTTAGAAATATATCCTATGAATTGACTTGTTGGGAAATATGAACGGCCCATTTAACAGAGATACCACGAGTGCGATCGGGGATCCTCTAACTGGAGAGGGAGATGGGGAGGATGGGGAGATGGGGAGGATGG
>NZ_JAMXOT010000055.1 GCF_024220515.1 Oscillatoria sp. HE19RPO | reverse complement strand
AAAAAATAAAACCTTCAAAAAACCCGCAGGCTCAAGCCTGGGGCTACACGGACAAAGCGGTGCCTGCGCGGGCTAAAAGAGCCTTGTTAGGTGCGATCGCATCAAAGCAAGGATGATTTATTTGTTGGAATCCCCTAAAGTAAAATCAGCGATCGCCCAGTTGGTTCAATCGAGTAGCCTGCGTAGGCAGGCTTCGTCCGTGTAGCCCCACCCTTGAGGGTGCGGGTTTTTATTCTATGAACCCGGCGATCGCGCCCTCAGCAGACTGGAGAGCACATGAACCCAACCCACACCTTACCCATTCCCCCTCACTTCAATCGCGCAAAAGTCGGCCAAGTTTGGCGAGTCCCTTATCAGCAGCTTGCTCAGGACGCCCAAACTTGGGCCAAAACTCACCGGATTCAACCGGCGATCGCCGACTCCCCTAAAATTTGCCTATTAGCCATCGACATTCAAAATACATTCTGCATTCCCGACTTTGAACTCTTTGTGGGGGGACGCAGTGGCAATGGTGCCGTTGAAGATAACCAGCGCTTATGTGAATTTATCTATCGGAATTTGCATCGGATTACCACAATCATCCCCACGATGGATACCCATACCACAGGGCAAATTTTTCATCCCATATTCTGGGTGGATAGCAACGGAGACAATCCGCCTCCTTTAACCCAAATTTCCCTTCAGGACGTAGAAAATGGGGTTTGGAAGGTAAATCCGACCGTTGCTCAGAGTCTGGGCGATCGCAACTCGCAGCAAATCCAACAGTACGCTCACCACTACGTTAAACAACTGGAAATTGATGGGAAATATCCCCTGATTATTTGGCCCTATCACAGTTTGCTGGGCGGCATTGGTCACCCCTTAGTTTCTGCTGTAGAAGCGGCGATATTTTTTCATAATTTGGCCCGCCATGCCGCCACGGGATTTGAACTGAAAGGAAACCATCCCCTCACGGAGAATTATTCCGCATTGCGTCCGGAAGTATTATTAGACCAAGCCGGAAAAGCGATCGCCCAACCGAATAGCCCCTTAATCAAAAAATTACTCGAATTTGATATCTTGATAATCGCCGGACAAGCCAAAAGTCACTGTGTTGCTTGGACTATCGATGACCTCCTCCGGGATATCCAACAACGAGACCCCAAATTAGCTCAAAAGGTTTATCTGTTGGAGGATTGTACTTCCCCCGTCGTGGTTCCAAATGTGGTAGACTTCACCGATGCTGCTGATGCTGCCTTTGCCAGATTTTCTGAAGCGGGAATGCATTTGGTAAAATCCACTGAGGCGATGGACAATTGGCCTGGACTGGTGGGTTCGGGTTCACCTTTTTCTAATCGATAGAGGTGGACACTGTTTTAGCCGAGAAACTGCGGATTATTTTGAACTCGGGAAAAACGGATCCTCGTCCTGGGTTGAGGGGGAACTCGATAAAATTTCTGCAAGTCTTCCAGATCAGTGACTTCGATGAGGAACAGATCGAGTATATTGCGATCGCCTTCATCAAGACCCTTGTCAAACGCCCTCCATTGAGCAGGACACAAAAATAGGGTCTGTACGTTATAAAAGTTTACAAAGCAGCTAAAATACTCTGGTGAGTGACGGATTTAAGCTTATGTTGTCTCCTGATTCTGCTATGCGACGAGTCTTTTTGGGAATAGCTGTGACCGGATTGCTGATTACAGCCATGCCTACACCTCCGAGTTGGGCGTTCCGATGTTCAGGTTTAACGGTTTTTGGTGGGGTTAGACGCGATCGCGAACTCAAATATTGCGTGCAAAGTGGCCGGGAGAATAGCTGGGACCGCTATTGGCTCAAAATTCCCAAGGAAAAAGTGAACTTGGCCATTTCTGAGTTGCGGATTAACTATCCCGAAAACTACCGAGGCGAATTCAATGAAGACCGGATCGAAGTGACAGTAAATGGCGACAAGATTGAATTAGATGATGCCTTCTGGGATCAGGATAATCGCTTCATTCAAATTTATCCAACCGAAGCGATTCCAGCGAATACAGACATTGAAGTGGTCTTGTCCAATGTCCGCAACCCCAACTTTGGGGGAATGTTCAATTTTAATGCCTTGGTCGTGACTCGCGGAGGTCCTCCGCTTCCCGAATATATTGGGACTTGGGTTTTAGCCATCAACTAAGCCCCCTACAGCCACAGGAAGGGGAATCATGGCAATGAGGGAACGTCAGGTTTTGGCGTTCCCTTTCATTTTGAAGCCAACTCCGGGTCCCCTCTGCTTCCCCTAACCGCTCAAAAAAATCAGGGATCCATTGGTTTTAAGTGCAAAGTCATGATATTATAAAAATTTGTGATTTTTTTTGAAAGTTTAGAGTCGCAACCTAGGAGTTAATCGTTATGACACAGCGCACCCTACATGGCACGAGCCGCAAAAGAAAGAGAGTTTCAGGGTTTAGAGTTCGGATGAGAACGGCCAATGGTCGCCGAGTGATTAAATCCCGTCGGAACAAGGGACGTTATCGGTTAGCCGTGTAGTCGGGTCCTCCATAAAAATGGAGTCAAACCCTCAGCAGGACGCAACCGTTCCCGGTGCGATCGGTGGCAGGATGAACCCAATTGCCACCGTTAGACCTCGGGGTTCCAATGGAGCCAAACAGAGGTAGAACCGGACTCGGGGTCAGTCGCTTCTTCGGGGAATCAGAGTCACCCCAATCCTTCTGCATCCGGAAAAAAACACCGTGTTACCTGCATCGAATCGGCTCAAACGCCCGAAAGAGTTTAGCGCTGTTTATCGCACGGGAATCAGTCGAAAGACCAGTCACCTAACCTTGAGAGCCAAACGGCGCAAGGGCGTTCTGCCTGTGGCGAAACAGCCCGATCTGGGGTCGGAAAACCCAACCTCCGCCCTAACGGCAAATCAGCCGACCCGAGTGGGAATTTCGATTAGCCTAAAAGTAAGCAAAAAAGCCGTGATTCGGAATCGAATTAAGCGGCAAATCCGAGCCGGATTGCGGGAATTTCTCCCCCGAATTTCCCGGGGATGGGACCTGGTTTTTATCGTGCGTCCCTCAGCAGTAGAGTGCAATTATCGCCAACTTCTGCAAGAATTAGAGCAGTTGTTGGCACAAGCAGAGGTACTCAATGGCGATTCGCGAGGAAGTTTACTATGAAGGGGGTCCTCATATTGGGGAACTAATCGTGAACATCCTGTTAGGATTTACGGTGATTGCTTTACCCTTAACTGTTGGAGCGATCGTGCGGGCATTGTGGCTGCGCTACCGCATCACCAACCGCCGAATTTCTATAAACAGCGGCTGGATGGGACGAGAGCGCAGTGATATCATCTACTCGGAAATTGTCCAGGTGAAGACCGTGGCTCGGGGTTTCGGACTCTGGGGCGATATGGTATTTACCCTCAAAGACGGTTCTCGTTTAGAAATGCGTGGCGTTCCTAATTTTCGGGAAGCTTATGACTACATCTCGAACAAATTGTCCGCCAAAGCAAAACAGGCCAGTGGAGCCATTGGCAATCGGTAACCAGGCGAACCTCGGCAGTAGTAGCAAAGAGCGAACCCTCAAACCATCAAAATTGGCGGCGATCGCCCCTACTGCCCCAGTGTTCCATCACGCCCTAAGCCAAAGGGCCAGCCATCAAACCTCTTAAACATGGCTAGTATTTAAGCAAGGTTATAGACAAAAAATCTCCCCACCGCATAGGTTGACATAAAAGAATGGACTTTGGAGTCGGATTTCTTTCCAATAACGTAATGCTGCCGATCCTGGACTTCTTCTACGGGATCGTGCCCAGCTATGGTCTGGCAATTGTCGCCCTGACCCTCGTGATCCGCTTTGCCCTCTATCCGTTGAGTGCTGGCTCAATTCGCAGTATGCGAAGAATGCGAGTCGCTCAACCCGTCATGCAAAAGCGGGTCAAAGAAATTCAAGAACGCTACAAAGAAGAACCTGCAAAACAGCAGGAAGAAATGAGCAAGGTTTACAAAGAATTTGGCAATCCCTTGTCCGGCTGCTTGCCAGTCGTCCTCCAGATGCCAGTTCTGTTTGCCTTGTTCGCTACTTTACGGGGTTCACCGTTCTCGGATATTAATTACAACGTCAACGTTGAAATTTTTCCCAGTGAACAAGTCGAACGGATTGTTCCCCAGGCATTCGCCACCCCCCAGCAGAATATTTATTTCTCCGATGGACAACACGCCCCCATCGTGGCGTTACTTCCCGCAGGCAATAAATTAACCGTCGGGGAAAAAACTCAACTGGAATTTCAATCCGTTGAGGGCAAACCCTTAAAGGAATTAGTCGCCCAGAATCCCGATACGCAATTATCTCCTCGGTGGCAAGTCACCAAAGGAGAAGACCGAGTGCGGATTAATGAAGATGGCACCATCGAAGCCCTCCAGCCTGGAGAAGCCACCATTCAAGCCACCCTGCCGGGACTAGCAGCCAATAAAGGATTTCTGTTCATCGAAGCCCTCGGTCGCGTCGGTGCAGTGGACCCCGAAGGCAATATCCACTGGGATATTGTCGGGATGGTGCTGTTCTTTGGGATTAGTTTGTACGTGAACCAATTGCTTTCGGGACAAAGTGGCCCAGGTGCCAGCGATAACCCGCAGCAGTCCACGGTCAACAAGCTGACCCCAGTGCTTTTCTCGGGAATGTTTTTGTTCTTCCCCCTGCCTGCTGGGGTGTTGATGTACATGGTCATTGCTAACGTCTTTCAGACGGCGCAAACCTTTATTCTCTCCCGCGAACCCCTTCCCGAAAATCTCCAAAAACTGGTAGAAGCCCAGGAAAAGACCTCAAGTGGCAAGGGCCGCGAAACACTTCCCTTTGAACCCGGTCGTCCCAAGAAAAAAGCCTAATGGTATCCTCAACCCAAAGTCCAATGCAACGAGGTCAGCAGTGGATTGAACAATTGCTGACCCTATTGCGAATTGAAAGTTCAGTCACAACGCAGGAGCAAGCAGATAGCTTTTGGTTGACCATTGATGAGAAAAATCTGACCCCAGAACAAATTGAAATTCTGACGGGTCCCAATGGACAGGTTTTGGATGCGATTCAGTATCTGTTGAACACAACTCTTAATATCGCCCAGCCTACCGATGTCCAAGCCTCCTATACGATTGAGCTGAATCAGTACCGGGTGCGCCGAGAGGAGGTACTCCGGGAAATGGTGGCTAAAGCGGTCCAAACGGTTCAGGAAACTGGGGAAGCTTATGAAATGAAGGGGCTTTCTTCTGCGGAACGACGGCAGGTTCATAACTTACTCAAGGACTATGAGGACCTAGAATCCTTCAGTCGGGGACAAGAACCGGACCGACGACTGGTGGTGCACCGGCGCGAAGGGGCCGGAAGCGCTTAAGTCGAGATCGCCCACAGCACACTCATGAAAACCCCGATGATTGGGGTTGAAGAGTGAGGGAAATGCCCCTGGTGCAGGGGGGTTTCCCAACCCACGGGTTAACCCCCTAAATCACATCGCATGAAATTACTTTCCCTCTGAGGGTTACCAGAATGCTGGAAGCAATTTATATTCCTCGGTTAGCCAAAGCATCAGAACAGACGCAAACCTTCGAGTTTCAACAGTTCATTCAGGATTTAGAAACCTTGACCCCGGTTCGGGGACGAATTCAAGTCAGACATGGGGGCAACTATTTAGAGGTGAGGGCTCAAGCGGAAACCATTGTTACCCTCACTTGTTATCGATGCTTGCAACAGTACAATCATCGACTGAAAATCCAGCCTACGGAAATTATCTGTCTGGATGAAACGGGAAGTGGCCCGGATGATGGTCCTTTAGAACGCGAAATTGCCCTGGAAGAGTTGGTGGAAACCCTCTCCTCTCAAGGCACTTTTGACCCGGAAGCCTGGTTGTATGAACAGATTTGTTTGGAAATTCCCTCTCGCCAACTCTGTGATGCCGACTGTTCGGGAATTGAGTTTTCCCCGGGCCAGGGTAGTCCTCTGTCGGTGGGCGATCGCCGTTGGGCGGAGGCCTTAGAACAACTCAAAAAACAACTGCCAAGCTAGTTAACCGTTTTTGGATGGCAGGATGTCAAGCTAGTCCAAAATCATGAGAACATCCTACTCCAAAATTTAACCAGCTATGACATTCAATGAAGAGTTTAAACTATTTCTCCGAGCCAGATATCCGTTAATTTACATTCCCACCCGCGAAGAAGAACGAGTTGAAGCGGCGATCGCTCATTGTGCCAAAGAAGTCGGGAATCGGGCGGTCTATATCTGGGATTTTGTCGATGGTTACCAGGGCAATCCCAACGATAGCGGATTCGGTCGCCGCAACCCCCTCCAAGCCTTAGAATTTGTCGAAAAATTGCCTGCCTCTGCACCGGCAATATTTATTCTGCGCGATTTTCACCGCTTTTTAGAAGATATTTCTGTGTCCCGAAAGCTCAGAAATCTCTCCCGAACCCTCAAATCTCAACCTAAAAATATTGCGATTATTTCCCCATCCGTCGCCATTCCCGAAGACCTCAGCGAAGCCCTCACGGTCTTAGAATTTCCCCTCCCCAATGCCCCAGAAATTAAAGGGGAAGTCGAACGGTTACTCTCGGCAACGGGACATCCTTTAGACGGAAAATTTTTAGATGAAATCGTGCGATCGTGCCAGGGTCTTTCCATCGATCGCATTCGCCGAGTCTTAGCCAAGGCGATCGCCACCCACGGACAACTCGAACCCGATGATGTTGAACTCATTCTCGAAGAAAAACGCACCATCATCCGCCAAACCCAAATCCTGGAATTCTACCCCGCCACGGAACAAATCTCCGATATCGGCGGCCTAGATAACCTCAAAGACTGGCTGATCCGTCGCGGAGGCTCCTTCTCCGAACGGGCACGCCAATATGGCTTACCCCATCCCCGAGGATTGCTCCTCGTCGGCATTCAAGGCACCGGCAAATCCCTCACCGCCAAAGCCATTTCCCATCATTGGCACCTCCCCCTCCTCCGCCTCGATGTCGGACGACTATTTGGCGGATTAGTCGGGGAATCCGAATCTCGCACCAGGCAAATGATTCAACTGGCTGAAGCCCTCGCCCCCTGCGTCCTCTGGATTGATGAAATTGACAAAGCCTTTGGCGGATTAGACAGTAAAGGAGATGCCGGGACCACCAGTCGCGTCTTTGGCACCTTTATCACCTGGTTAGCCGAAAAAACCTCCCCAGTCTTTGTGGTTGCCACCGCCAATAATATCCAGTCCCTGCCCCCAGAGATGCTCCGCAAAGGTCGATTTGATGAAATCTTCTTTGTGGGATTGCCCGCTCAAGAAGAACGAAACGCCATTTTTACGGTACACTTGTCCCGATTGCGACCTCATAACTTGAAAAGCTATGATATTGAAAGGCTGGCTTACGAAACTCCTGATTTTTCTGGGGCAGAAATCGAACAAGCGTTGATCGAAGCGATGCATATTGGATTTAGTCAAAACCGCGACTTTGCCACGGATGATATTTTGGAAGCCGCCAGTCAAATCGTTCCCCTAGCCCGTACCGCCTCAGAGCAAATCCAGTTTTTAAAAGATTGGGCGGCGGCAGGAAAAGCTCGTCTTGCCTCCAGATACAGTACATTGAATAGTCGGATGCAACGTCAACTGCAACAGCCTGAATCATAAGAATTTATGCGGAGTCTTGCCAGTTTAGTCCAATTTATCCTCGGTTTTACTTTGGCGCTGATCATCCTTGCGGGTGGGAGTGTCGCCGCAGGGCTGTATTTCGTCACGAAATTAACGGCACTGCCTGCCAGACCGAGTTTTAGTAATGATCGGCCAGCGGTTACAGCAACCCAGGCGGAAAATTCCCAAGAGGGAGCCACCAGCGAAGGGTCTGGGAATGCTTCAGATGCCCTTCCTGAGAATGCCTACCGTGCCAAGGTGATTTGGCCCGATGGCTTAATTTTGCGCGATCGCCCCGGTTATGAAGCCAACTCCATTGGCGGACTTGATTTTAACGCCCAGGTGGTGGTTCTCGAAACCAGCTCAGACAAGGAATGGGAAAAGGTTCGCATCGAAGGCAGTGGTCAAGATGGGTGGGTTAAAGGTGGCAATACGGAACGCCTGAACTAACCGCCCCTAACCCGAGTTGACTCATCAGAACCTCAATATTGAACTCGGCCCCCAGGCGAGGGCTTACTTTTTGCTGTTTTTATGACTGGCAACAACACCGCCAGCAAATGCTACTCCTCAAAACTTCCAAGTTTGTACTTTTGGAAGGTTACTTTTTTGGGTGTTAATCTGGCTTATTCCGATTTAAGCGATGCCATATCGATACAGAAACGGTACTTAACATCTGACTTGAGCAGTCGCTTGTAGGCTTCATTCACCTTTTGAATCGGGATAACTTCAACATCGGCAGTGATATTGTTTTCGCCGCAAAAATCAAGCATTTCCTGGGTTTCAGCAATGCCCCCAATATTGGAACCTGAGAGACTGTGGCGGCCCATAATCAAACTGAATGCCGACACCTGCAAGGGGTTAGAGGGTGCGCCGACTAGGGTAATGTTACCGTCGAGGCGGAGTAGGTTGAGATAAGCGTTGATATCGTGATTGGCGGAGACAGTATCCAAAATAAAATCGAAACTCCCGGCGTGTTTCTGCATTTCCTCGGCGTGGCGCGAGATGACAACTTCATCGACACCAAGGCGCAGCGCATCTTCTGTCTTGTCCGGGGAGGTGGTAAAGACAACAACCTGTGCACCGAACGCATGGGCGAACTTTACTCCCATGTGGCCTAGCCCTCCAAGACCGACCACCCCAACTTTCTTGCCCTTGGTCACACCCCAGTGGCGCAGGGGCGAGTAGGTGGTGATTCCGGCACATAGGAGGGGCGCGACTCCAGCAAGTTCCAGGTTTGAAGGAACACGCAGAACGAAGCGCTCATTGACGACGATGCTATCGGAGTAGCCCCCATAGGTCACCCCTTCAAGGTACTTGTCCGGAGAGTTGTAGGTCAGGGTCAGGTTCGGGCAGAACTGCTCAAAGCCATCTTTACAATAGAGGCAAGTCCCATCCGATTCGACCATACAGCCGACCCCAGCAAGGTCGCCCTTCTTGTACTTGGTAACTCCCGAACCCACCTGGGTAACGCGGCCTACCATCTCATGGCCTGCGACAATGGGATAGACGGTGGGCATCATATTGCTCCATTCGTTACGCACGGAATGGAGGTCAGAGTGGCAGATGCCGCAAAAGAGGATTTCGATTTGTACATCATGTTCGCTGAGGTCGCGCCTTGTAATGATGTCGGAGGCCAGGGGTGCAGTCGCACTGGCAGCGGAATACGCTTTTGCTTTGTACATAAATTGATGCTCCTAATGGTTTACTTTGGCAACAGGCATTGTTCGGCCCTTAGCTTTGCTATTTCGTTGGGATTCTTGCCAATGACCGATTTCTGAATGGCTTCCTACCCGGGGTTGCAGGAGAGCAATACTTTTCACCAGGCACGACCGAGATTGGCTCCCCCTGGCCTTTTCGGGTAGGGGGAGCCAATCATTTCTGTTAATGCCCATTTTTTTGATTTCTTACAACCCTTCGGTTGGCTCTCCCAATTGTAAAGACCCAACAGTGAGCGCTTGCTCTATCAAGGGGTGGCACTGGTCGTGTAAAGTGGGAGGTATAATCTCCTCGAAAATTATCCATGAATTGCCCCCACTGCCACAGCCCGAAAACCCAGAAAGACGGTCAGCGTCAACTGCATACCGGACAACGAGTTCAGGGTTATCGCTGCACCGCCTGCAAGAAACGCTTCAACGAACGCACCGGCACGCCCATGTCTCGCCTACGAACGCCCCAAGCCGTTGTCGAAACGGCCCTCAAAGCCCGTAGTGAAGGTTTAGGCGTGCGAGCCACCGCCCGGGTACTGGACAAATCACATAACAGTATTAGCAAATGGGAATCGCGACTGGCCGCCCAAGAGTCGAAGTGGTCGCCGACCCCAGGTGCTGAAACCGAAGTGACCCTTGAAGGAGACGAGCTTTACACGAAAGTGGAGAAAAACCGACCGGCTCACGAAAGTCCTGGCTGAACGGCGATTTTTAAAGAACGTAGTAGTGGCTATTGGGTCGCGAGTGCCAGCGGTCAACGCGATGAAAGCCTCTTCGAGCGCATCGTCAGCCAAGTCTGGAACTGGGCACAGGCCTGCCAGGGCATCCGTTGGTTCACCGATGGAGAGCGTCGCTATGGCCAGCAGTTATGGAAGCTCGCCAGTGTCTGGCTCGACCGGCACTCTTGGCCGGTCGTCTACGACATTCGAAAAGTTTGGCGCGAGGGACTCGAGGTCGCCATGAAGGTCAAAGGGTCACAGGGAAAAGCCCGACGCGAGTGGGTCAAACTCGAACATCCCTGGACAGCTATCAGTGCCGAGAGCGACGTCCATGCCAACCACTGCGAGGCACACAATGCTGCCTTACGTCGTCGTTGTAGCCCCTTTCGGCGCCGACAAAATCTCTACGCCAAAACGCCATCAGGACTCGATCGAGTCCTCTCGGTGCAGCGTTTAATCCATAATTGGGTTAGACTACGATGGTCGAGTTTGCAGACTCCTGCCATGGCGCTCGGTTTCACCTCACGAGCCGTGAGTATTGGGCAAATGCTTTCTCTGAGAATTTTTCAAGACTTGCCACCTTAAGTGACCAGTACCAGAGATCCCAAAGTATTCTATAATGTCTAGAAATATTCATATGGCAGTTAATCTTATGGCAACCCAATTTGATTTTGCTTTCGCGATCAATCTGGTTTTTTACTACATTGTTGCGAAACTTCCCTTCTTACATCCACTGCTGCCACAGTCAACTAAGGATAAGTTGCCAACGGGTTGGAATTTTCACATGTTTTGGGTAGCCTTCAGCACGGGCGGTACACGCATCTACAATGATTACCCATCTAAAATGAAAGACCCCGCCTCGTTTGAACCGAAGGTAAAGGTTGAGCCGTCGTACCAATTAGACGCGACAGACATTCAATCCTTCTATGAAAACGGTTATATTGGCCCATTCGACCTGATGACACCAGAGGAAGCAACGTCGCTGAAGGATCATTTGCTTGCTTCAGTACTGACCAATAGCTCGAAGATGTGGGATTTTGAATTTGAAGAGCAAACAGGTCTGGCTGATATCTTGTTTCCTAGCGATGAAAATGACATCGAAATAACCGAAGAGTTCAAAAAGTCTGTCATGCCTCATATAGATAAAGTCAATCGCCATCTCGATGATGAGCGTTTGCTGAGTGTCTATCGGCGGCCAGAAATCATTGAACGCTGCGCGCAACTGCTGGGGCCAGATTTGCTTTTGTGGAAAACCGATTGCTTCGAAGTGCCTGGTCACAAAGCGGGTACCCCCTGGCATCAAGCAAGCCTCTGGCTATTTCATAATATGCGGGAATGTGTGGTCAATCCGCCGAATCATGAGGATCTTTTTCAGGTTACGTGTTGGATTGCACTTACTGATTCTAACCGTGAAAGAGGATGCATGCGGATCATTCCAGGCAGCCACAGAAACATCTATCCGACCATTGTGAATAGAAATTTTGATGAGGTTGATCAAATATATCGGTATGATAAAGGAGAATTAGAATTCCCCTTCGCAGAGGCTAAGGAACACTTTATTGAAACAAAAGCGGGTCAGTTTTTCCTGTTCACCGAACGGGTCATTCACGGTTCGGTGGGAAATTCTACTGGTGAGCCAAGGTGGGGCATCAACGGACGCATCGCTAGGCCCGATACACGCTTCTACACCCCGACAATGTTTGAACAAGGCCACCAATTCTCATACCATAAGCTACGTGCAGACCTCAAGAACTGGCGTGCCGTACTACTGCGTGGACAAGATCGTTACCACTATAATAGACTTTATAACGGCAAGTCCGAACTGACTAGCGTCAGCAATTAGCTAGCTTCGACAATAGAACAGAGTCAAGTATCAAGCCATGGAAACGACTTCAACTATTACACCAGTAGTGTCGTGGCACGCCTTAACTGGTGTAATAGCTGAACTTGCTGAAGTGCTTGCCTTTCGGTGCGTTACGCTCCACTTTTTTACGCTAACGACACCCTACTTAATCTACCACTTAAGATGTGTCGCGACACATCTTAAGTGGTGAGAATATCATAATCCATGAAACCCTTGCCTGGTGGGCAGTGCTCACCAGACGCGAGATTTTTCTAACCTACCTTTTTAGCTGTGCCACGGCACTATATGTCAATGTTTTTTTATAAAAAAACTCTGTAAGGAAAAACTCGCTATATTATGCTATACTGGCTGGGATTCTAGTTTTAATGAATTGAAATTTCTATTAATGGAAAAAGCGACTGAAAATGCATCTAAATACTATTCTTTTAATTCAGAAAGAATAGTACTTAAAGAAGAAGTAACGCCTTTTGCAGAGATTTGGAAATGTCCGCAAAGCGGAGCACAATCACTCCATGCTAAGATTCTGTTTAAACCAGGCGACATAATTTCCTCTATTGGTGCCAGGAATTATGTAAAAAAGCCCAACTACCTATCAGTACAAGTTGGTGAAGAGAGACATATTCTGCTCGATCCTGTTTTTTTACAATATATCAACCATAGCTGCGATCCCAACACTCATTTTGATACTGTCAATATGCAAGTGGTCTGTCTCAAAGAAATTGGCGTTGGGGAACAGATGACATTTTTCTATCCTTCTACAGAATGGTCAATGGCTCAGTCATTTGATTGTTTATGTGATAGTGTAAATTGTCTCAAAACAATTCAGGGTGCCAAGCATTTACCTTCGGAAGTTTTAGAGAAGTACCAATTTTCCAATCATATCCTCAACAGATTCTAGGATTTGATTGAAAAATTCAAGGATTCAAAGTTGAATCTTAAGGTGCAAACTTGGAATCTATGACAACACCCAAATAGTTCTAAAATGAAAATGGCTTCAATGACTAATGCAAATATCTCAAAATCTAGTGACACATACCAAGAACTTTCGGCATTTTTGACGGATTGGGATCAAAAATATGTCGAATCTATCAACTCGATCCAGTTGTTTACAGGGCAAGAATTGTTGAATGAGGCTCAGAAGATTCACTTTGTAAAACTGGTTTATCATCTATATCGCCATAGCTGTCAAGAAATCTTTTGGTATTTAGGAAATCACGCCCCGAATCGACAAGTAAAACAAACAGTTTTAGATAATATTGCAGAAGAGATGGGAGGGGATGGTTGCTCCCATGAACAGATGTATCTTGACTTTGCTATGGATGTTGGGATTGATCTAAAGACTGAATATTTTTTAAATGATAGTTATCCTCCTTTTGTTTCAGCCTACAAGCGAGGATGGATTGAATTGTTACAAAGTACCGACTCAACAGGAATGGCTTGCTTATTATCTGCTTGCGAAAGACTTGATAATCCGGATTATATGGCTTTGACGAAGGTTGTCAATACATTTCAATTACCCAAAAAGTCCCTGACTTTTTTCACAGTACATTCTGAAGCCAAGCATTTTGAGCTTGTTGAGCCTGTCTTGCTACCACTCTGGCAACAAGATCAAAACGGAGTTAAAGAAGTTTTCAATTTTGTCTTTGAGTAT
Organism: Oscillatoria sp. HE19RPO; assembly: GCF_024220515.1. GTDB lineage: Bacteria > Cyanobacteriota > Cyanobacteriia > Cyanobacteriales > Laspinemataceae > Laspinema. The sequence goes on along the minus strand of NZ_JAMXOT010000055.1, from coordinate 5,730 downwards.
GAACTTAAGATGCGACAACAACTTAGTGATGCAGTCTGTAATCTATAGATTTCAGTGCATTTTTACCACGGCACTGGTCAGCTAGAGAGTGATAGTTAAAATAGAGACAGTCTATAGCTTGTAGACCATGAAATGTCCCTACTGCCAGAGAGAGAAGACCGTCAAGAACGGAACCACCAAACTCAAAGACAACAGTCGGCGTGTCGGCGTCAGAACTATCTATGTCGCCACTGTCACAAACGTTTTAATGAGCGAACTAACACCCCGATGGCCCGGCTCAGAACACGAGTGGGAACGGTAGCAGCCGCCATCAATGTCAGAGGAGAAGGGCTAGGCGTGCGAGCCACAGGACGTTCGTTTGCGAAGTCCCATGCCACCATTATTCGGTGGGAGAAACGATTGCAAGAACACGAATCTCAATGGTCACCAGCAGTACCAGAGCAATCAGACGTAACTCTTGAAGGAGATGAGCTTTACACTCGCGTCAGCGAGAATCTTCCCCCCCTCTGAGTCCGAAGGTTGGACAGCTCACTTCATCGAGAGAGAGAGTCGGTATTGGATAGCTGCGCAAGTCGGTCAAAAGACGAAGGAACTCTTCGAGCAGATTGTGGCAAAGGTCTGGGACTGGGCTTCACCGGCTCAGTTCATTCGCTGGTTCACTGATGGTGAGCGGCGTTACAGCAAGGAGTTGTGGAAGGTGGCAAGCGTTTATCTTCAAGCTGACGAGACAACACCAGCGTTTGGACGACGCAAAGTCTGGCGACAAGGTTTAGAGGTCGCCATCAAAATCAAAGGTTCTCAGGGGCGACGACGGGTTGAGTGGCTCAAGACGGAGCATCCCTTGACAGCCGTTAGTCCAGTTAATCAAGTTCATGCGAATCATAATGAGGCCCAGAATGCTGCTATCCGCCGACGGACGAGTGCCTATCGTAGACGTCAAAATCTCTATGCCAAGCGCGTGGAGGGACTACAAAGAGCAATAGATGTGCAACGTTTGCTCCATAACTGGATTCGACCCCATTACAGTTTGGGTAAGGCTGTGACTCCAGCAATGGCGATGGGCTATTGTGACCGACCCTTGACTACTCAGGAAATTCTGACTCTGCCTGGCTTTTACGCCATCCCTCCTTAGCAAACCAGTGCCGGGCAGTTAGGACGTAATTTAAAACGAAGGACCCTACAATTTGTCCCATTATTCCAACGGGACTGACGCAGTGGGGGAGACAATGGAGTAGAACAAAAGAATCACTTTCCCACAATGCACAGTAATATAGCCTTTCTCATGCCCATAAGGTACAACGATGGCGGCCCCAAACCGTCGGCGGCCCAGAACGGGAGAGGGGCTTTGAAAAGTACCTCATCAGTCCACCGAATCGCTATAGATTAAATTATCTCCCTCCTGGGATTACCCTGAAAGCAACTGCATAACTCCTATAACTATGACTGCAATTACTGTCAACTTTAATCCCATTATTAAACTAACCGATGACCAATTCTATCAACTGTGTCAGGCGAATCCAAATGTAAAATTTGAGCGCAACGTCCTAGGAGAAATCATTATCATGCCACCCACCGGGGGAACGACGGGAAACCGAAATTTTAAGCTGGCTCAACAACTCGCCAACTGGACCGATACCGATGGGACCGGGATAGGCTTTGATTCTTCCACTTGCTTTCAACTTCCAAATGGCAGCAACCGCTCTCCTGATGCTGCTTGGATTCCCTTAGAAAAATGGAATACCCTTACCCCAGAACAGCAAGAAAAATTTCCACCCTTATGCCCGGATTTTGTCGTTGAGTTACGTTCTGCCAGTGATGCCTTAAAACCCCGGCAAGAAAAAATGCAGGAATACATGGAAAATGGCACGCGCCTCGGTTGGCTGATTAACGGCCAAAATCGACAGGTAGAAATTTATCGCCAAGGTCGGGAAAAAGAAGTCTTAGACAATCCCGCTATCCTATCCGGTGAAGATATCCTCCCCGGTTTCCGCCTCAACTTGCTGATTGTCTATTGAACCAAATTGAGGTAAAAACCCGGTTTTTGGTCCCTGGGGGTCCCGAAGCCCACCTCTGAAAGTATTAAGAAATTTTGCAAACTAAGAAGAATAATTGCAATTTCTCGGGATTCGGTTTACCTGAAAAAATAAAGATGCTAGGGTTCCTAACAACTGAAAAATATTACCCTAGATAGCAACGATGTACAACAAAAATTCTAATCAAGACCTCGCCACGGCTGCGGTTACGGCAGCTTTGGGAGCCGGTGTCGTCACTTCATTTGCGGTGAGCCAAGGTCAAAATCCATTGGTGGCGTTAGGAATTACGGGATTTGCTGTCGTTGCTGCATTATTGATCGATCGCTTGGGCTTGATTTGACCCATTTGAACCGCCAGATCCAGAAGTTTGGGACGGGGGCGCTGACTTTAGATGTCGCGTTAGGTGGTGGATTACCGAAGGGACGGGCGATCGAGATTTTTGGACCCGAGAGTGCAGGAAAAACCACCGTTGCTCTCCATGCGATCGCCCAAATCCAAAAAACCGGCGGAATTGCCGCTTTTATCGATGCCGAACACGCTCTAGATCCGGCTTATGCAGTAAAAATTGGGGTTGATATTGACCGCCTGCTGGTATCGCAACCGGACACCGGAGAGATGGCCCTAGAGATTAGCGATCGCCTGGTGAGGTCAGCAGCAGTGGATTTAGTGGCGATCGACTCCGTAGCTGCTTTGGTCCCAGAAGCAGAAATTGCTGGAGCAATGGGAGAGACAGCCTCCAGTTTACAAGTGCAATTAATGCGTTACTGGTTGCGAAAAATTACCCACAATATGCGGCGATCGGACTGTGCAGTAATCTTCCTCAACCAACTACGCCACAGTTTCTATTCCATTGCCGGACCCGAAACCACCGCAGGCGGAGATTCTTTAAAATTTTATGCCTCAGTTCGCATCGATATGCGCCCGATGCAAGTCCTCAGCAATAAATTAGAAGACTATGGAATGCGAGTGCAAGCCAAAGTAGTCAAAAATAAAGTCGCCCCACCGTTTAAAGTCGGGGAATTTGATATTATTTTCGGGCAAGGAATTTCTCATTTAGGCTGTGTATTTGATTTGGGAGAGCAACTGCGGTTAATTACCTGCAAAAGGTCGGGGTATCGCTATCAAGGCAAGGCGATCGGGCAAAGTCGCTCGGAGTGCCTGAATTATCTGGAACGAAATCCACTACTTTATGAACGCCTAGAAAACACTGTTATGAAAGTGTTGAAACTTCGGGCAGATTCGTGAGAGAAGCGCTATAACGAGAGGTTTTAAGGGTTTTCGAGGTCTCGATCGCGCTTAGGAGGCAGAGCCTCCCTTGTGGCATTCCCAGGCAGAGCCTGGGAACGAAGGGAATGGTTTAGTTTACGCATTACTAAATGTAGAGGCGATTCGCGAATCGCCTCTACATTTAGGGGTATTCCCCAAAATAAATCATCCCAATTCGGTTATTAAAAACCTACTATACTCTTTCAGCCTGCGTAGGCAGGCTTCGTCCGTATAGCCCCACCCTTTAGGGTGCGGGTTTTGGACTATAGACTAAACTGCTGAAGTTTGAGTCATGCCGGGACAAGCCACATTTGTTCCGCCTAAACCACAATAGCCATTGGGATTTTTAGCCAAGTATTGCTGATGATATCCTTCAGCATAGTAGAACTCTGGGGCATCCATAATTTCGGTGGTAATTTCGCCATATCCTGCGGCAGAGAGGGCTTTTTGATAGGCTTTTTTAGAGTTCAAGGCTAACTCTTTTTGTTCGGGAGAATAGACATAAATTCCTGAACGGTATTGAGTGCCGGTATCATTACCTTGACGCATTCCTTGGGTGGGATTGTGGCTTTCCCAGAAGACTTTTAACAGGGTTTCAAAACTAATGACTTTGGGGTCGTACACGACTAACACGACCTCGTTATGACCCGTCATGCCGGTACAGACTTCTTGGTAGGTGGGGTTAGGGGTGATTCCGGCAGCGTACCCGACGGCAGTGACGAAGACGCCTTCTTGTTGCCAAAATTTACGTTCGGCACCCCAGAAGCAACCCATGCCGACGATGACTTGTTCCATGCCATCGGGAAAGGGGGGTTTGAGGGGATTGCCATTGACGAAGTGATTGGCGGGGACCGGAATCGCTTCCTGGCGTCCCGGTAAGGCTTTGTCTGGGGTGGGTAGGGTGAGTTTTTTGCCTAATCCAAATAGTCCCATGATGTTCTGACTCCGAATGATGAGTGATTCTTTACTTTTCTTAATAATAGCGAGAATTTGCGGGAGCGCGATCGCCTCGGGGAGATTGGCAACCCTGGGACCCCTAAGAAATAGCCGCAGGAAGGGGTCAAATCCCATCCCTGCCGCCAGTCTAGTCATACCTACCTAGATTAGAGAGAGCGCACTAGCTTTTTCAAGCCATTTTTTGTAGAAATAACGGCTAAAAGCGATTGGCTTACCGGGAAAATTCCCGGAGGATTTTCCTTGAATTTATTAGAAATATATTGGGTGACCTTATCAAACTTTGGCTTATAATGACACCTTGATATCCGCAGTTCACTGCAAAATCCATTGAGTATTTTTGCTGAAACTGAGAACCTTCAAGCCTTGACAAGGTATCTTGAAAAGATTATGATGGGTAGTTGAAATTTTTTAAATAAAGATAATGCCCAAAATACTAATAAATTTGAGGCTTAAATACTCAAGGCTTATTGACCTTGATTTTTTTGTGAATTTATCTTTATTTAATGCTTATTCTAGGGTCAATGCCTGACAGTTGTAGAAATGAATGATGTAATTAATCCTTACGAAACATTACGAGTTAGTCCCCAAGCGACGCAATCGGAAATTAAGCAAGCGTATCGACGGTTAGTCAAACTGGTGCATCCGGATAAAAATTTAGAATCATCGGACTCGGAACGGATGATTCAGATTAATGGTGCGTATGAAATCCTCGGGGATCCGCAACGCCGTCAGTCTTACGATCGCCGTCAAACCTCGGGTAGATCCTACTCTCAAACTCGCGATCGCCAGACACGAACTGCCCGTGCACAACAGAACTATCATCACGCTCGCCAAAACAGCCCCGATCCAGACGATCACCTCGAAAAATGGGTTAAACAAGTCTATCAACCTGTCAACCGAATGCTGTATGAAATTTTGTACACTTTAAATGATGAAATCGATTGTCTCGCAGCGGACCCCTTTGATGATGAATTAATGGCAGATTTTCAGGCTTATTTACAAAAATGCCGGGATTTCCTCAACCAAGCGCAAATCTATTTCCAATCCATGCAAAATCCTGCAACGGTTGCCGCTGTTGCCGCCAATCTTTATTACTGTCTCGATCGCATTGGCGATGGCATCGATGAGTTAGAATTCTTCACCCTCAACTATGACGAACACTATCTCCATACCGGGCAAGAATTGTTTAGAATTGCTAATGGTTTAAGGAAAGAAGCCCATTCAGCCATTAAAAATATCTTTGGGTAAGGGTGGGGATAGTAATCAAACTAGAGCATCGATTTAGGATGACCTCAACGGGACCAGAAACCGGGTTTCTAGCTTAAATTTGCGATTTAGGGAACTCCAAAAAATAAAACCTTCAAAAAACCCGCACCCTGAAGGGTGGAGGCTCACAGGACAAAGCCCGCCTGCGCGGGCTAAAAGAGCCTTGTTAGGTGCGATCGCATCAAAGCAAGGATGATTTATTTGTTGG